>CAZXZI010000105.1:0-9553 GCA_964645165.1 uncultured Ectothiorhodospiraceae bacterium | reverse complement strand
GGTGGAAGTGCGTGATGCTTCAGCTGAAGAGCTGGAACATGGCCATGCCCATGGGCCTGAAGGGCATCATCACTAATTTTACGAGTAAGGGTGCTCTACAAAAAAGGCCTGCAATTGCAGGCCTTTTTTGTATTAGCTAAAGCTTAAGGCGTCGATTGAGTGGGATCAAATTCCAACATCCGGGAATTTCCGGGGGTGGAGTTAGAGTCCGTATGAATCGTTTTCACCATCCCCACGTTATTAGGGCAGTACCAAGTAATATTCAGTTGATGTCCGCCCATTTGAGCCGCTGAACGTTGGCTCAAAATCTTCTGGCAACCCGTGTAAGTTACGCCTAGCACGGTGATGTTTTCAATAGCCAGTAAGCTGCGGCTATCAAGACCAAAATCAGTTGCATTACCTGCGCCTCCGCCAATATTATCTACTCCAGTTATGGTTGAAGCGGTTGCCCAGTTCATGCCTACACCCATGGCATTGTGGCGAAATACGAATCCTGGGCTGATAGTTTTAGTGTTATTTAAGGTCACCGTATCTGTATTATAGGTTTCTACTCCAATAAACGCGTTATCCCCCGCCGTATCGTATGCAAAATGCAGCACTTGGTATTTCTGTACAACGCCAGATAAAGTACGCTAACGTATCATGTCTACGGTACCTGTTGTTGCGCTAGAGGGATTGCGAGTAAAGGTGCGCACCTCTTTATCAAAACCGCCCCCTGATACGATGAACACCTTTTGACTCCAGGCTGATGAGCCAAAGCCTGCCCAGGAGTGGGTAACAACTCCTGCGCCGTTGGTACCCGCTATACCCTGAATACCTTGAATGCCTTGTATACCCTGGTTGCCTTGATTCCCTTGGTTGCCTTGAGGGCCGGCAGCACCAGTGGCACCTGCTGGGCCCCGAGGTCCTACAGGTCCCGTTGCGCCAGTCACGCCATTCGTGCCATCAGTACCATTCGTGCCATCCATACCTGGTGTTAAACTAATGGTACTGATACGTGTTTCTAGTTCGGTGAAATTGGTGTTCACGTCATTGGCATCGGCTACTGCGCCATTACTGAAGGTGATTAGTGGTGCGGCTTGTGCGGCGCCAACGGCTATTCCAAAACATGCGGCACTGACCGCCATCCCCACTTTTTTCAATGTCTTCATTTTCATTTTTTGTGCCTCGATTCTTTTTAGATTTTTAAAAAATATGTTGATTTGTTTGAGCGCGATTACGGTGTTTTGCTTTTCCAGGAGCCAGTGCCCCAGGCCAGAGCGCCCCAGTCGGATTGCGCGGCCAGCGTGGCAGCAAAGTGGTTTTGCGCGGTGGTGGCATCCACCAGTGCGGGCGTGCCCGGCAACAGGGGTAATAAAGCAGTCATGCCGGGATCCGTGGATAAATCAACAGCGAAGTTTACTGTTTGGCCAACGGTGGCGGCGGCAGTGGCGGCAGAGATGGTAATCCCCGGCGTGAAAATACCGTCATCATCCAGTGTGAGTAACAGACGCACGATGCTGGTGACTCTCGGATCAGTGGCATCAGTGGCACCTGAAACGAGCGTCAGCGGCGAAACCACCGGGCCCGCTAATGTAGTGCCCAGGACAATGCCGCCGATGGAGAAGGTGACGGATTCGCCGGGAAGATAGTCGTATTCCCCAAGGGCATTGGTGGTGCCAGACAGAGTGTCTGTCTGGTAATGCAGACCTGCAACCGGTGAATCGGTAAATACGCCGGTGGAGGGTGTGGCAGGTGCAGCGAGATTTCCCCCGCCGCTGCTGCTACCACCACCACAGGCAGACAGCAAGAACACCGACGCGATGAGCATCAGCCATTGTTTACAACGCATGAATATACCCCCTGATATTGAAAAGGCAGATGATCTCTTGAGAGGATTTGCTGCCAGAAAAATGACACTAGCATCATCATACGGCTCTGGTAAAAATAAAAAAGTGCAAATTGCCGTTATATGCCCATTAAAACCCTTGCAGGGCATCCATCAGGTCGGGCAACCATAAAGTTAACTGTGGGAATAACATGATCATTAGCAGTGCGAATAACTGGATGGCGACGAAGGGCAAAATACCACGGTAAATCTGTGGCATGCGGATTTCTTTGGGTGCGGCAGCCTTTAAATAGAACAATGAAAAGCCAAACGGTGGGGTTAAAAAAGAGGTTTGCAGGTTCAGCGCGATGAGCACGGCAAACCACAACATGTCGATGCCGAAAAAGGCGGCGATGGGCGCGAGGATGGGCACCACGATGAAGCTGATCTCGATGAAGTCGAGAAAGAAGCCCAGCACGAAGATCACTGCCATACTCACCAGCAGAAAGCCCCATTCGCCGCCAGGCAGGCCGGTCATGATTTCCTTCACCAGCACGTCGCCGCCCATGCCGCGGAATACCAAACCGAAAGCGGTGGCGCCAATCAAAATCATGAATACCATCGACGTCATGCGCGTGGTGGAGCGCATGGCCTCGCGCAGGTTGGTGAGGCTGAGGCGCCTGTGGATGGCGGCCAGCAGCAGCGCGCCTAATGCACCCACGGCGGCGGATTCGGTGGGCGAGGCGACACCGAAGAAGATAGAGCCGAGCACGGCGAACACCAGAAACAACGGTGGGATCAGGCTTTTAATCACCTCGGGCAACAGCGCGCCCGCGTCATCTTTTATTGGCAGGGCCGGAGCCTCGTCAGGGCGGAACTTGGCGCGCAGCAGCACATAAATAATGAATAGCGCTATGAGCAGCAGCCCCGGTGTCACCGCCGCCATGAACAGGCGCCCCACCGGTACACCCACCACGTCGCCCAGCAGCACCAGAATGATGCTCGGCGGGATAATCTGCCCCAGGGTGCCGGAGGCGGCGATGGTGCCGGTGGCGAGCTCGGGCTTGTAACCGTGGCGCAGCATCACCGGCAGGGCGATCACTGCCATGGTCACTACCGTCGCCCCCACGACGCCGGTGGTGGCGGCTAGCAGCGCGCCGACTAAAATAATGGACACGCCCATGCCGCCGCGCAGGCGACCAAACAGTCGCGCCATAGTTTCCAGCAGAGCCTCGGCAATGCCGGATTTCTCCAGCACCACGCCCATAAACACGAACAACGGCACGGCGATTAGCGTGAAGTTGGTCATGATGCCCCAGATACGCAGGGGTAGCAGGTTGAAGAAATCCAGGCCGAGAGAGACGCCGCCAAATAGCAATGCCACCGCACCCAGGGTGAAGGCCACCGGGTAGCCCAGCATCAGCAGGACGACAGCCGCCGCCAGCATTACCAGTGCCCAGACTTCCATTAGTCTTCGGCCTCAGCGGTTTCAGCGGGTGGTGAGTTGTGAGTATTGGCGCCGAACAGGGTGTGGGCGCTCCGCAACATGTGCGCCAGGCCCTGCAATAGCACCAGAGCAAAGCTCAGCGGGATCATGGCCTTGAGCAGAAAACGAAACGGTAGGCCGCCGGGATCGGGCGAGCCCTCACCCATCTGGAAGGCGGCTCCCACAAATGGGAAGGAGCTGACGATGATCAGCAGGCAAAAGGGCGTCAACAGGAACAGCCCGCCCAGCAGGTCAATCCAGGCGCGGCCTCGGTCAGACATGCGGCGGCTGTGATAGAGGATATCCACCCGCACGTGGCCATCGTGCTTGAAAGTGTAGGAAGCGCCCAACAGAAATAGCAGCGCGAACAGGTGCCATTCCAGCTCTTGCAGCGCTACGGAACCGATATGGAACAGGTAGCGCATGGCCACGTCGTAACCGATGATCAGCACCATGGCCAGCACCAGCCACGATGCGGCGCGGCCAGTCCATTCGGCAATGCGCTCAATCCAGGTGATCAATAGTGGGTTGCGATACGGCACGCGGTGGCTGTCCAGTCAGAAATAGAGGCGCAATTCTAAAGGCATGGCGGGCGTAAACCAACCACCGTTTTATGTGACCTGCGTCGAGACTGGCGCCCTGTGGCTGGCCGAGGGCCTAAAGAAAGCCGACTTCCCAGCCGATGGTCACATCGATTATGCTCATTTCGGACGTGAAACAGCGACACCGGATTGTCCACATAAAAACCACTGCCCACAGAATGCCGCACACATGGAGATTGCAATGAAACGACTGATGACCACCACGCTGGCCGTTGCCACCACCCTGGCCACTTTATCCGCCCAGGCCGACCCCGTGTATCACCCGCCGGGTTCCAACCTCACTTACGGCGCGGTGAGTAACGGGCAAAGCATCATGTCTGATATCACCAACCCGGCCGCCGGCGCAGCAGTGTTGAAAAAGGACGGCAATCAGTACCGGTTCGGAATTTTGAGTTCCATCGGGGTGGGTGTGGAGTTTGGTGACGTCGACAACCTTTATAACGATATAGATACCTTGAGTAATTTATATGATGTAACCGGCCTGACGATAACCAATACAAGCACCCCAGCGACAATTGCTGCTGAGGTAGATGCTGCGATTAAAAATGCAAATACAGTAATGAAAAGTATTGCTACTAATGGTTATGTCAAAGGCTTTGGCACCGTACATTTACCGGTTATGCCCCTGGTGATTGCCAACAAAGGGCTTGGCGGTAGTTTGGTGTTGGATGTGAATGGCAGTGTCGAATTCAAGGCTCTTGCTTTGCAAGAAGATATTCAGTTTGATCCCAGTTTGGTGACAAATGCGGCCGTGCAAACAGTGGGTGATGTGACCATCGATACTTCTGTTCCCTCCTTTACCGTTTCTAACGACACCAGCGTCGTCACCAAGGCTGCCAGAACGGTGGAACTTGCCTTAGGTTACAGCCGGGCAATGATGCAGACCGACGATGCGACATTTTATGCCGGCCTTCGTGGACGTTATTACAAGGTAGGACTGAGCCGGGTGGTACAACGCATGTTTGCCGTTACCGATTCGCAAGCCCTGTTTGATAATGCAACGGATGCCAATTTTAATAGCGATAGCGGGTTTGGACTTGATGCAGGCGTGCTTTGGACGAGCAAGCATTATCGTTTAGGCGCCACGCTAGCCAATATCAATGAACCCTCTTTTGAATACGACGCGGTGAACTTTGCAAGTTTCGATGACCCCACAGGTTCGGTTGCACAGCAGCTCAGAAATGACAAAACCTACACCATGGAAAAACAACTCAGCGTAGAAGCGGCCTTGTACACCGCTAGCCAAAACTGGGTTATTTCCGGTGGCTTTGATGCCAATGCGGTGAAAGATGCATTGGGAGACGAATACCAATGGGCCACGGTGAGCGCGGCCTACGCTACCGACACTTGGTGGCTGCCGGGCGTTCGTGCGGGTATTCGTAAAAACCTTGCAGGTTCAGAAATTAATTACTTCACCTTCGGCGCAACCATTGCAATGTTGAATCTGGATCTGGCCTGGAGCTCGGATAAAGTCACTATCGATGGCAATACTGTACCCCGGGGTGCGATGTTTAATCTGGGGCTGGATGTGACCTTCTAAAAGGTAGAGCAAAGAGGAGAGGGAGAAGGGGAAGGTAGAACCATCGTCCCTTTATCTTTTACCTTTGCCCCGTCGTTAAAATTGCATTCCTAGTTGGGCAGAGACGCCATCTCCTTCGTCGCCGCTATAGGCGGCGACATCTATTTGTAGTGTGCCCATTGCCAGTCCGAAGCCGGCGGCACCATAGCCAGCTTCATTACCGGTGATATTTTGGTTGTAGCCTGCACGTAGTGCCAGCCATTCCCACATTTGCCATTCCCAGCCGAGGGCGGCGATTTGTGATGGTAGATCAAAGCCAACCGGATCGTTTTCTGTCAGATCGACATCTAGTTCCAACACGGAGTGACGATTTTGGTAGGCGAAACTGGCGCGTAGCTGGGGGTCAATCTTGAGCGCATCACCACTGGTGCCGTATTTAAAGGTTCCAGGAATAATATTTTTTGCCACTAGCCCGATTTTCCAAACGCCAAACTCTTTGAGTATACCGACGTCAAAATTAAACTGGCTACCGCTTTGCGTGCTGGTGCGTTTAATGTCGACATCGGCCGTGCGCAGCGGCTCACTGTAGTCGTAGGTTTCAACCAATAAAAATTTAGCGCTAAACCCGACGGCCATGTTGCGCATCCAGCGAGCGTCACCGTCTAAAACTTTTGCCGCGGCAATGCCATTTTCAGCGACACGTAGACCGCGTTGGGCCAGTGTCGAATTATAGGTGGGTGGCGTGCCAGCCAGGTTGTCACCACCAATCACTGGCTGTGCAGTGGAGGCCTCGTAAACATTAAAAAATGCCGCACCACTGAGAATTCGACTAGGGATTGCCACGACTAGCGCAGCATTGCTGCTAGTGCTGTAAAGACCGCCATCGAGTGCATTAAGGTTAGCCTGCACGGCGGGTTGATTGATGCTAGCTGAGTTGGTGGCTTGTTGAAAAGCGGTAAGACTATCTTCCACATTTGTAGGGTCGCTGACTTGTTTGCTGAGGGTGGGTGCGAGCACAAACCATTCATGGATTTCATCGGCAGTGGTTAACAGTGCAGGATTATTAAATACGGCGAATTGCGCTCCCGAGGCGACCCCGACGCCGCCCATGGCCATGGTGCGCGCGTCAAACATGCCAAAAGGTACGGCGCTGGCGATGGGCGTTACGCAGGCCAGGCACAATGCGAGCAGCTTGCGAAGCGGCAGCTTACCGTTAGAGATCATTCGACGAAGGTGAAGTCCATTATTTCGGCGCATTGATTATATTTTCCGTTTTTATCGTTATTTTCACAGACACGTATTGCATCACCCTACTCTACAAAATCCAGCACGGTTTCCAACCCACCAAATTGTATCGAGGCATCAGCTTGAGCGCGAACCGTCGGCTTTGCGTGATAGGCAATACCTAGTCCGGCAAGACCGAGCATTTTTAAATCATTGGCACCGTCGCCCATGGCAATGACTTGCTGAGGGCGGATGCCGAGCTGTTCACAGAGTTGTTGCAGGTAATCCGCTTTGGCTTGTGCGCCGATAATTGCGCCGTCAACCGTGCCTTTGAGTTTGCCGTTTTCCTCGCTGAGCACGTTGGCCAGCGTGAAATCCAAGTGCAAGCGTTGTTTGAGGCGTTCGGTAAAAAAGGTGAATCCACCGGAGACCAGTGCGGTTTTAATTTGTCGGGAGCTAAGACCAGCGATCAAGGCTTCAGTCCCGGGATTGAGTTGCAGTCGTTCATCGTACACGTGCTGCAGCGCCGAGGTGTCGAGCCCTTCCAGTAGGGCAACACGTTTTATTAGTGAAGCAGCGAAGTCCAGCTCGCCGCGCATAGCCGCTTCGGTGATGGCGCTGACTTGAGGCTTAACGTTAATGAAATCGGCGATCTCGTCCACGCACTCGATGTTGATGAGTGTGGAATCCATGTCGGTGATGAGTAGTTTGATGCCGGTGGCATCGAAATTTTCCGGTAGGGTGTTGATATCCATCTGACAGGTTTCACGCAGGGCATCCAGCGTTTCCGGACTCACCGTGTCGTGCTGTACGCGGAAATGTTGTGAGTGCGCGTTGGGTTTGGCGCCAAGCGCCTGGGTAATGTGCTGGGTTTGCTGTGCAGTGAGGCTGCGGCTGTGGATGATCGTTGTGGGCATACGTGTTAACTAACGGTAATTTTGATGCCGTACAGTGTAACCGCAGCGTGACGCTAAGCCCACCTTGCGCTTAACGGCTCTCGCCGAGCAGGCGATCGATCATGCCTTGTGCCTGCGACAGGTAGCCGCCGCCAAACAGGTTGAAATGGTTAAGTATGTGGTAGAGGTTGTAGAGGGTTCTACGGCTAGTATAGCCGGCATCCAGCGGCCAAACTGCATTGTAGGCCGCGTAAAAGCTTGGTGAGAATCCACCAAACAGTTCACTCATGGCCAGGTCGGTTTCGCGGTCGCCGTAGTAAGTGGCAGGGTCAAAGATCACCGGTTGACCCTGTTCATCGAAGGCATAGTTGCCGGACCACAGGTCGCCGTGCAGCAGGGATGGCACG
This sequence comes from uncultured Ectothiorhodospiraceae bacterium, assembly GCA_964645165.1. Classification (GTDB taxonomy): domain Bacteria; phylum Pseudomonadota; class Gammaproteobacteria; order SZUA-152; family SZUA-152; genus SZUA-152. Next base: position 1,612 of record CAZXZI010000105.1, on the reverse strand, counting down.
GGCTGATAGTCGCCGAAAAAGGCAGGCAGAGCGGCCAACAATTTTTCGCCACGATTGAGTAATGCACGCCCTGCCCTGTTTTGCGCGGCGAGCTCAAGCTGTGTGCCCAAGCGTTGCTCTGCCCAAAACGTTCGCCAACTTTCTGTCCATGGATTGAGTTGTGGCGAGGCGCCGATGGTGTTGCCCCGCTGCCAGCCAAAGTGCGTGTGTTGGGATTGATGCATAGCCGCCAGTGCGGTACCCAATTGCGCGTCATCCCCGCGGGCAACGAGTTGAATGTGTTCCATTAGCAAATAGGCATGCTCCCCGGCAGCACCACTGCAAACCGGGTTTGGCACACGCAGGCTATGGCTATCAAGCAAAGCCTGTAAACCCTCTGCTTCGGCTTCAAACATGTCGAGCTTACCGGCAGTATTGATTTTAATGAAAAAGGAGCAGTGCTGACCGTTGTGCTGGCCTGTCAGCGTGTATGCCTCATTGATACAGCCTCCGCTTGTGATGCGTGCAGAGTCAGAGTCCAGGCAGATGCCCGATGTCGCTTCTATCTGCTGTGAGATGAGGTGCCAATGAGGCATGTGATTACGCTCAAGGATTTTTTCTAGTGTGACTGCTGCGGGAAAATCCATCAAGCCAATGGATGTATTAGCAGAGTCTAATTTTCGGCTTAGCATGGCTAGTTAAGGTGGTTTCTAGGATTCTTATGCTAAGCATTTGCTGTCTATGGGAGATGACTGCTTATCCACAAAAGCTGTGGATAACTTTGTGCATAAATTGAGGACAGCCAGCCACTGCCCCGGGCATTGTTACACTTTTGTTAAGTTGTTCAAAAAACGGACGTAGATTTTTATTCCATTAAATCAGCAAGTTAAGATTGTGCTTTGGTGAGGTGGCGTAAAAAAGGAGCTGCACGCTATTTGTACAATGTGCGTGAAACACAGTGTGCATAAGGTTCCACGGGAAAGGCGTTCAGGCATAAAAAAAGCCAGCACCGAGATGCTGGCTTTTTTATCACAAAGTAAGTGTCTTACTTGGCGAGACTCAGCACAAAATCAACCAATTTTTCGATATTGGCGTCAGATACACGAGGTGAGTAAGGAGGCATTGGGGCACCGTGGGTGACCTTAGTCCAGTTACCTTTACCACCTTTTTTCACTTTAGCGACCAAGCGAGCTTTGGCGCCGGCGTCACCCTTGTAGCGGGCAGACACGTCTTTCCATGCAGGACCGACAATTTTCTTTTCAACGCTGTGGCAAGCCAGGCAGCCACTTTTCTTGGCCAAAGCCAGATCAGCAGTCGCTTGACCAGAAATTAACAGAGCAGCTGCTGCTGCAGGAACCATCAACCATTTTGCTTTCATTAGGATTTCCCCTTGATATTTACGTCTAGTTTTAATTGAACATAGCGAAAGATCTTGTAAACGGCGCGCATCTCAAAACGCTGCAAACAGCGTGGTGACAAGGCTTCGTCCTCCCTCTCTTTCTTTCTTTCTCTTACCTTCTTTCAGAGTAGCGTGGAGACACATATTCAGCCGTCCCGCACCCTATTCACTTCAGGTACCCGGCCGCTACTCTGGGCGCTGCCGTAACCTTAGGGCGGTTTTTATGCCATTGGT
>CAZXZI010000104.1:0-9680 GCA_964645165.1 uncultured Ectothiorhodospiraceae bacterium | reverse complement strand
GGCGAATATGTGGGGCGAGTGAAAAGCTAGCTGTTTTTCGCCATTCGCTGAGTTGACGATGACTGCGAAAATGTCAGACTGGGAACCCACCGCCGCGCTGGAGACGCTACGCCAGCGAGCCGAAATGCTCACCCGCCTGCGTCGCTATTTTGCCGAGCAGGGCGTGCTGGAAGTGGAGACTTCACTACTATCTTCAGCGGGTATTCCCGACCCACACATACCCAGCTTTACCACCGCGCCCGGTGCCAACGGTGAGGCAGGGCGTTACCTCAACACCTCCCCTGAATTTGCCATGAAGCGCCTGCTGGCTGCCGGTAGTGGCGCGATTTTCCAGGTCTGCAAGGCTTTTCGACGTGGCGAGCAGGGCAAATACCACAATCCCGAATTCACCCTGCTGGAATGGTATCGGCCGGGCTTTGATCATGCGCGGTTGATGGAAGAGGTAGACACGCTGGTGCGCCAGCTGGCCGAGGGTTTGCGGTCGTTGGGTTCCACCGAGCAGATCAGCTACCAAGCCTGTTTTGAACAGTACCTGCACATTGATCCGTTGACCGCCGACGTGTCCGCGCTGAAATCCTGCGCCCAGGCTCAAGGTTTGGGGACGGTGATGGGGGTGGCAGATGATGATCGTGATGGCTGGCTGGATTTGCTGCTGAGTCATTGTATCCAGCCGCGCTTGGGCAAAGACCGACTGACGTTCATTTACGACTACCCGGCCAGCCAAGCTGCTCTGGCGCGTGTTCGCCCCGATGAGCCGCCCGTGGCCGAACGTTTTGAGCTATTCATTGACAGCATTGAGCTGGCAAACGGATTTCACGAGTTACAAGATGTCCGGGAGCAGCGTGTCCGTTTTGAAGCGGATTTGGCGCATCGGCAGACTGAGAATTTGGAACCTGTCATCCTGGATGAGCGATTACTTTCAGCTCTGGAGGCAGGGTTACCTGCCTGTGCTGGTGTTGCGTTGGGGCTGGATCGTTTGCTGCTTGTTCTCACTAGGCGCAGCTTGCTGGAGGAGACGCTCGCTTTTTCGTATGAAAGGAGTTGAATGCGGGGTATGTGCGGCGTAAATTGTCGAGAAAATTTACAGTCCTTGGTAAAGTTAGAGTTGTCGAGCGTCAGTTCGGAGCAGATATAAAAATAAAGTGCTGATTTTATGAGCAATTTTTCATGGCTTAGAATTGTTGGCGTATAAATTGCAAAGCAGATTATAGGATATATCCACGGATCGGATCATTGCGTACCTCAGTAAGGGTTTGTGGTAGTTGGAGGGATTCGGGACTAGTGGTATCTTGAGCCCTGAGGGGTGGAGACAAGCATGGAAAAACGGTGGAGTGAACGAAAATCATTACAGGTGGGTGTTGATGTGTATCAGCAGGGCGAGCTACTAGGCTCCTGCGTTTCATCAGACATCGGCCTTGGCGGCGCGTTTCTCAGCAGTGATTGCACATTTAACATGTCAAGTGATAACAACGTGGAACTGATTTTCAGCCTGGCTTTCCAGGGCCAAAACACCAAGCACAAAATCAATGCCCGTTTAACGCGGATTTCCGATGACGGTTTCGGTTTGAAGTTCTGCGACTTCGACACCGGCGTATTCCGTTCTCTGCAGGAAATAATGTCCTACAAGAAAAACACGCCAACCGCCGATGTTGTCACCCACACAGGCATGCACTAAGCCTTAAATATTTTTTTAGCTATTTTTTATTGCTTGATCGAGCATTCAAGTCGCCACCGCCGCCAAGTACCCACCAAGTAGAAACCAAGTAGAAACCAAGTAGAAACCAAAATTCTCTGGCGAGTTAATTTCCCGTCTTTTTAAGTTCCGTTTTGTCTCGCCATTGGGTGTAACACTCGATACCGCAAAAGTGCTGCGTGTACTCATCAGCCTCACTGCTCATCGCCACAGACTCAGGAATCTCAGTTAAGCAGACGACGCAAGCAACGTTATCCGGCTCACTTGGGGTGGGTTTTTCAATGACATTGTTTTTCGTTGACATGATAGACACCTCTCATTGTGACCTAACCTAAGCATAGTTCATTTAGGTAAAAGTGCTCTTGGGGGAGGGGGTGACTAGTGCCGCTTGGCGATGGCCTGCCCCATTTGAATAGTGGTGGTGGTCTGAATATCGTCCAGCCAATCAATGGCCTCTTTTCCGGTTAACAGAATCACGGTTGAACCCATATTAAACCGGCCAATTTCATCACCTTTCTGGAATTGATGCGTGGCATTTTCACTGTCGTAATTCCAATCACGAATATGCTGCCCTGCGGGTGGCGTTACTTCACCGGCCCACACGGTTTCGATGCTGGCCACAAAAATGGCTCCCACCATTACCATGGCCAACGGGCCAATATCAGTATCAAAATAGGCGACCACGCGTTCATTACGCGCGAACAGGCGGGGAACCGCGCGGGCGGTGGACGGGCTAACACTAAATAGCCGACCAGGGATGTGTGTCATGGCGGTCAGTCGGCCATCGCAGGGAATGTGAATACGGTGATAGTCGCGTGGCGAAAGATACAGTGTGGCAAAACGGCCATCTGCAAACTGCTGAGCCATTTCACCGTCGTTCCCCAAAAGTTCTAGCAGACTGTAGTCACGTCCCTTGGCCTGAAAAATACGACCATTTTCAATAGTGCCCAGTTGGCTCACGGCACCATCCACCGGGCAGGCCAGCAGATTTTTATCGGCGACAATGGGGCGTGCATCGCTACGCAACGCACGGGTAAAAAAGGCGTTGAAACTGGGATAACGATTCAGATCCGGTTCCAGTGCCAGACTCATGTCCACCTTAAACTGTTGGACAAACCAGCGAGTGAACGCGGTTTTCCACCAGTGGATTTCACTGCGGGTAATCGCGTGCATGATACGAGACAAAGCGTGATGTGGTAGTAAATAACTTGGCCACGCCTTGGCATAGTCAAGCAGGCTTGCGCTGTGTTCGGCACGGGAAGTGGACATTGTTTCTTGGCTGCTTTTAGTGTTGGTGCGAATGTGTGCCATGTTGACCGTTGTGCATATGCTGGTTTGGTTCCGTAGCCGATTTTTTTACCGGCAGGGTAATGGTCATAGAACTTTCGTCGGTGAAAAACAGAGTGAGCTGTATTTTGTCACCGGCCTTGAAGTGTTTTTTTGGGTTCATCAACATTAGATGCATACTACCGGGTTGAAAGCTTACGCTACCCTTGGGGCTCAAAATTACCCGCAAGACTGGAATCATTCTGCTCATGCCGTCTTGTTGTTCCCTACGATGTATGGCTACCCGTTTGAAATCAGGCGAAGACAGACTGATCAGAGTGAAGCCTTTGGTAGCATGGTTGTGTAACGTTAAATAGGCGGCCATCACGCTGGTTGCTGGTGGGGCTTCACGCACCCAGGCGTCGTGAACTTCAAGTTTGCCAGATGCTGTGACGGTGGCGCTAATCAACAGCAGCAGAAAAAAACAGATTGAACATGTTTTTGTGTGAATCATCGGGAATCTCGGAAAATTAATTTATAATGAATCGGGTGAGTAGTTGTTGCGTAAGGCCAGATATTGTCGACGAATCTCTTCAGCATAATGTGGTGCCTTGAGACGTGCATAATAACGGACTTGCGGGTCAATCAACAACATGGCGCTGGAATGGTTGACCACGGGCTCGCCCAGTAAATCGGTTTTCAGCTTGAACTTGGAATCCAGTTGATGGGCGAAGGCTTTTAGTGCCTCGACACTGCCGGTGGCGCCGATAAAACGTTCATTGAAATAATGCACGTACTCGGCCAGCGACTTGGGGCTGTCGCGTTGCGGATCCACCGAGACGAACACAAACTGGGTGTCTTTGAGTACGTCGGGGCTCAGTTGCTGAGCAGTCTGCGCCAATTCGGTGAGCGTGGTGGGGCAGACGTCGGGACAGTGGGTGTAACCAAAGAACAACAGCGTCCACTTGCCCTTGAGGCGTGCGATATTCAGCGGCTGCAGATCGTGGGCGGTGAGCTGGAAGGGGGTCAGTGGTCTGGGGCTGGGAAGGCGCGCTTCGGTGCCGGGTGGGCTGTCGCCTGCGGTGTTGTCTTCGCCTCGCGATACAAAAAAATAGATGATGCCAATAATCAGCAACAGCTCCAGAATCAGGCTCAGGGTGATTTTTAGCGATTTGGACATGCATCGATTATCGCACGATTATTTGCCGCAGGCGGTTTATACTGTGCGTCATTTTTAGCGGCTGCGACGTTTTGTCGCGGCAAGCGCGTAGCACATTGATTGTTTAATGAAGGAAACCATGTCTTCAAGTCGCGAATTTATCCATAGCCAATCGATGACCACTGGCGTGCTCATCACCAATCTGGGCACACCGGATGCGCCTACCGCAGATGCCTTGCGCCGTTACCTTGGGGAATTCCTGTGGGACCCGCGCATTGTAGACAATCTGCCGCGACCCATTTGGTGGCTGGCGCTGCACGGGCTGATCCTGCGCATTCGTCCGCCGCGCTCGGCCAAGGCCTATGCCAGCGTCTGGACCGATGAAGGCTCGCCACTGCTGGCTATTGCCGAACGTCAGCTGGTTGCACTGCGCGAATCCTTGGCGCAGCGGTTGTCCGGCCCGGTGGTAGTGGAGCTGGGTATGCGTTACGGCAATCCGTCGCTGGCTTCTGCGATGCAAAAGTTGCGCGATGCCGGCGCGCGGCGCGTGCTGGTGTTGCCGCTTTATCCCCAGTATTCCTGCAGCACTACAGCGTCCACCTTTGATGCCATTGCCGAAGAAATGAAAGCCTGGCGCTGGATGCCGGAGCTACGCTTCATCAATCAGTATCACGATGAGACCGGTTACATCGAGGCGCTGGCGGCGAGTATTCGCGAGAGCTGGGCCGAGCGTGCGCAGCCGGAAAAATTACTATTTTCTTTTCACGGCACGCCCAAGCGTTTTTTCACTGAGGGTGATCCCTACCATTGCCATTGCCAAAAAACGGCACGTCTGGTGGCCGAACGTTTGGGGCTGGCGGATGACCGCTGGCAGCTCACCTTTCAGTCTATCTTCGGCCGTGAGGAATGGTTGCAGCCCTATACCATCGATACCCTGCGCGAGCTGGGCAGCAACGGGGTGAAATCTGTGGACATCGTCTGCCCCGGGTTTTCTGCAGACTGCCTGGAAACCCTGGAAGAGATTACCGTGGAAAATAAAACGGCCTATCTCAACGCGGGTGGTGAGCATTTTCACTACATTCCCGCACTCAATGATCGCCCCGATCACATTACCGCTTTGGCCGGGCTGGTGCAAAAACACCTGGCGGGCTGGCCGGAAGCGTCACCGGACTGGAATGCCGCACAGCAGGAAACTGAAAATACTCAGCGTGTGCAGCGGGCGAAGGCGCTGGGCGCAGAGGTTTAACGTCTTTCATTTGGGGCTTTGAAGTTCTCCGCCTTACGTCAGCATGTTGCTTTAACTCTGGTCCTTGAGGGGGTACACCTTCTGGGCAGAAAAGCTGAATAGTGCGCATTAAAAAATCATTTTTATCCCAGGTGTGTGCTATCCATGGTTTTGAATTAGGACACGTGCCGTTGGCATGTTTTTGATCAAAACGGCCTGTGCCGGGATGACGGACAAAAGAATCAGTGGGTCTGTACTAAAAAATGAGTAGCAAACCTTAACGGGGTGAGACGCACCATGTCGCGCCGTTAAATTCAAGACTACTGCCTGGGTGTGGATTTGCTAAACTGCAGGCTTTTTGTAATTCGTCATTTTCGTTTTTCTAGTGTAGGTATTCCATGAATATTGAATCGCGTATTGCCGACGAGCTGGGCGTTCGTCTGGCTCAGGTTGAGTCCGCTGTGAGTTTGCTGGACGGGGGCGCCACGGTGCCATTTATTTCCCGTTATCGCAAAGAAGTTACCGGGGGGCTGGATGATACTCAGCTGCGCAACCTGGAGGAGCGGCTGGGCTACCTGCGTGAGTTGGAAGACCGTCGCACCGCAGTGCTGAAAAGTATTGACGAGCAGGGCAAGCTCACTGAGGCGCTGACGGCTGCAATCCACGGTGCCGACACCAAGACCCGCCTCGAAGACCTCTACGCGCCGTACAAACAGAAGCGTCGCACTAAGGCGCAGATCGCCCGCGAGGCAGGCATCGAGCCGCTGCTGGAGGCGATTTTGGCTGACCACGATATCGATCCTTCGGCATTGGCGGCGGATTATCTCAACCAAGAGGCCGGTTTTGCCGATGCCGCTGCGGTGCTCGATGGGGCGAAACAAATCTTCATGGAGCGCGCAGCTGAAGAGGCCGACTTGGTGGGCAATCTGCGCGACTATGTGTGGAACAATGCTCGGATGACCGCAGAAGTGGTGAAGGGCGAAGAACAAAAAGGCAGCAAGTTCGCCGATTATTTTGAGTTTTCAGAAGCGCTGCAAAAAGTGCCGTCGCATCGTGCATTAGCCTTGTTTCGCGGGCGCAGTGAAGGCGTACTAAGGTTGAAGGTTTCTGTGCCCGGACAGGACGATCTTCCCTTGGCCACGGATCGCGGTATTTGTGAATCCATGGTGGCTGCCCACTTTCAGTTAGGTGATAACGGCAGGGCGGCAGACCCGTGGCTAGGCGAGTGCTCGCGCTGGGCGTGGCGCATTAAAATCAACATGCAATTGGAGTCCGAACTTAATCTGCGCCTGCGCGAAGCGGCAGAAGAAGAAGCGATTCGGGTGTTCGGCGAAAACATGCGCGACTTGTTGCTGGCTGCCCCCGCCGGTCAACGTTGCACGCTGGGGCTGGACCCGGGACTGCGCACCGGAGTGAAGGCGGTGGTCGTGGACTCCACCGGTAAGTTGCTGGATTATACCACTATCTTTCCCCACGCGCCCAAGAACCAGTGGGATCAGTCGCTGGCGGTGCTGGGCAAGTTGGCGGAAAAATATGCTGTTGATCTGGTAAGTATCGGTAACGGCACCGCCTCACGGGAAACCGACAAGTTGGTGCAGGAATTGATGGTGAAGTATAAAAATCTGCGCCTCACCAGTCTGATGGTGAGCGAAGCCGGCGCCTCGGTGTACTCGGCCTCCGAACTGGCTGCGCGTGAATTCCCTGAGCTGGACGTGACCTACCGCGGTGCGGTGTCCATCGCCCGCCGTCTGCAAGACCCACTGGCGGAGCTGGTGAAGATCGAACCCAAGGCCATCGGTGTAGGTCAGTATCAGCACGACGTTAATCAAACCCGGCTGGCGAAAAAACTAGGCGCGGTGGTGGAAGATTGCGTGAACGCCGTGGGCGTGGAAATCAACACCGCTTCTGCACCGCTGCTGGCGCGGGTCGCAGGACTGTCGGAAACTCTGGCTACGAATATTGTGCAACACCGCGAGGCCAGTGGCGCGTTTCGTGATCGTCAACAGCTTTTGGAAGTGGCGCGGCTTGGACCAAAAGCCTTCGAGCAGGCAGCAGGTTTTTTGCGTATTCGCGAAGGTGACAATCCGCTGGATGCGTCATCCGTGCATCCCGAAGCCTATCCGTTGGTGGAAAAAATCATTCAGCAAAGTGGCCGCAAGATCAGCAATATTATAGGTGACAAGACCTTTTTGAAGGGACTGGCGGCTAACGATTTTGTGGATGAAAACTTTGGTGAGCCCACGGTGCGTGACGTGCTGGGTGAACTGGAAAAACCCGGCCGTGATCCGCGTCCCGAATTCAAGACGGCCAGCTTTAAAGAGGGTATCGAAGAGGTATCGGATCTGGAAGCAGGTATGCAATTGGAAGGAGTGGTTACCAACGTCACCAACTTTGGCGCGTTTGTGGATATTGGTGTGCATCAAGACGGGCTGGTGCATGTTTCCGCATTAGCGGACAAGTTCGTCAAAGACCCGCGTGAGGTGGTGAAGGCAGGGCAGGTGGTTAAAGTTAAAGTGATGGAAGTGGATTTACCGCGCAAGCGCATTGGTCTGAGCATGCGCCTTAACGATGACCCCAATGCCAAAGTGCAGGACGTCAAACGTGATCGCCCCAAGTCACAAAAACCGCGTCAGGCTAAGCCGCAGGCGAAGGTGGCGAACAGCAGCATGGCCGATGCCTTTGCGCGACTAAAATAATTGGCTGTTCTGCAATATCAGGTGCCGTATTTTGCCATGCGGCTGCGTACTTTTTTGAGGTATTCCCGGTTTTCTTTTGTCGGTAAATATGCGCGAAAATGTTTGTAGAGATCTTCGGCGCTAAGTTTGTTGATTTTCTTGTAAGCATGTCGTCGCCAGGAATAGCGACTGGGGTAATGGCGTTTTGTAAATCGTCCCGCGAAGGCGCGAATGACGCTGTTTGCCCCGGCATTATAGGCGGCGATGGTGGCCAGGGTGCGTGCTTCGGGATCTTTGATTTTTTTGAAACGCTTGTAATACAGTAAGTGTAGGTAGGCGGTACCTAACTGGATATTGTTGTCGGGGTCATATAAATATTTTTCTTTGACAACTTTGTCTTTTGAATAGATAAATTTATAAGCATCGCGCGCGCCGCTGCGGGGTACCAGTTGCATTAGTCCAAAGGCGGGGATGGGTGATTTTGCTCTTGGGTTAAAAGAGCTTTCTGTTTCGATTATGGCAAAGATCAATGGTGCCGGAATATTATGTTTGAACGCATAGGTATGCACGCTTTCACTGAATTTTTGCGCGCGAATACGAATGTGATCGGGCAATAAACTGAATTGCGTGCTGATCACGACCCGTTGCTTGCCATCCTTGCCGGTTAGGGTGCGGGTTTTCATGGATGCCGCAATGGCCTTTGCAAAATCGGCCAGTTGGCTGGGATCCAGCGGTGAATTATCAATATTGGCCACCAGCCCGGCGAGTACGGCCGGTTGCTTGCTGCGCGGAGGCGTGGGTCGTTTGGCAATTTCGATAATGGAGCGATTATCCGGAGCCTGCTTAATGGTCTTCTTTAATGCGGAAATCAGTTTCCGTTGTGCAGTGCGGGCATTTTTTGCCAGCCTGGGTTTTAACGCCAGTTCCACTTTTACTATGCCTTTATCGTAATCCACAATGCTGCGTTCCTTAAAATGGTTGCGATAAGTCACATCGTGTTTTGCATCTGGCAATACGGATTCTTCCCCCCAAACCTTGCCAATTTTTTTCTGATATTTTTTGAAGGCGGCCTGAATTTTCTGTGTTTGTTTTTTGAACGCGGGGTTTAATTTTTTGCTTTTGCTGGAAGAAATCTTACCGTGCGAAACATTAGGTAAATGGTTAGCAAAAGCGGGCAGAGGTGCCAGTATCAGAGACAGAACAAGCGGTGGTGTGATGGCACGAATCAACATGGTGTCAGGAGTCTCAACAGGTCACGGGAGCAGAGGTAATGCCTCTAGCTATGTAACGTCTAATACTAAAACCTCTTTAATTTTTACGCGCTGATACAGGTCACAGATTGGAGGGTAACTTGCGGTTGAAAAACCCTGAGGAATAGCTCCTAAACCATTGGTGTTTAGTGAATAATCCTAAATTCTCCCTTGGTGTTTGCGATGGCTGGTCTGTGGCGTTAAGTTGCCCCCAGCCACGCATTTTTGCATTGCGCGACACAAAGATTCATGAGTTTAAAGAGTCATTGGATGGCAATGACTGATTCGCTGAAATGGAAAAATAAACTGAACATCCGAATGCTCACGGATCACAGGAAGAGGCCGATGCTGAGTCAGTGCTAATGGTATGGACCCACCTCACTTATTAATCGGCATCTAAAGTGCCAAGATG
>CAZXZI010000103.1:0-9685 GCA_964645165.1 uncultured Ectothiorhodospiraceae bacterium | reverse complement strand
TGCTCTCCGGCGACCGCCCGCAAATGACCGGACAAATCGACGAGGTATTAGCCGGTTACACCGAGTTTATGGATTTTAATCCCCGCGAGTTACACTTGATCGAACCCCTGCGCACGCTGCGCATGATTCATTATTCCGCCTGGCTGGCACGGCGTTGGGATGATCCCACCTTCCCAATGCACTTCCCGTGGTTCGGTGAATCGCGCTATTGGGAAGAGCAGATTTTGGCGTTGCGGGAGCAGGCGGCTATTTTGAATGAGGAGCCTTTGCGGTGGATGGGTTAACTGGATGCCAGTTGAGAGAAGAAATATGCGGTTTTGCGTGATCACACTAATCACTTTAGCTTTCTCAGGATCCGTTGTTGCGAACGAAGCACTGTGCCCACGATTGCCGGTATTGCCAAATGATGTCGATGACTTAAGGATGTCGGAGGCGGATTGTAATGCTGATCAATATGCCGATTCGTTATCATTTTTACGAAGTAAGTTTCCGAAGAAAATTAGATCAGTTAAGGAGATTAAAGAAGTTACTTGGAGTCATGAGTTTTGGATAAGCTATTTCAATAGCCTGAAATTTATAGAAGGTTATGTATTAAAGCAAAAAGCCATTCAAAAAGGTGGTGCTGCAAAGAAAGCTTTCTGCAAATTTATGTCACAAGCAAACTATGTTGACTAGCCAAGTAGGGTGGGCACTGCCCGCCATTGAAGGTTTTAGTGATGCACGATTGGTGGGCGATGCCCACCCTACGGGTTCCGTTATCGTCATTCCGGCGCAGGCCGGAATGATGGTTTAAAGCGAAGAATTTTTTGAAGGAAACAACATGACAAAACACTACGACCTAATCGCCATCGGTAGCGGTGGTGGCGGGCTTTCCGCAGCGGAGCGTGCGGCGGTGTATGGCGCGAAATGCGCGGTGATCGAAAGCGGTAAAATGGGTGGCACCTGCGTCAACGTGGGTTGCGTGCCGAAGAAGGTGATGTGGTATGGCGCGGATATTGCGCAGTCGTTGAAAAACGCGCCGAGCTACGGTTTTGATCTCAACGTCTACGGCTTCAAGTGGAGCAAGCTGGTGGAGGCGCGCGAGGAATACATCAAAGGCATTAACGACTGGTACGGCAATTATCTCACTGACTCGGACATTGATTTGATCAGCGGCACGGCAAAGTTTGTCGACGCCAAAACCGTGGAAGTGAATGGCGAACATTACACGGCGGATCACATCGTGGTTGCCCCCGGTGGTGTGCCTTCCGTGCCAGATACTCCCGGTGCGGAACTGGGGATTACCTCTGATGGATTTTTTGCATTAACCGAACAACCCAAACGCGTGGCCGTGGTGGGCGCGGGTTACATCGCGGTGGAACTGGCGGGCGTGTTGAATGCACTGGGCAGCGATGTGTCACTGTTGTTGCGCGGCGAGCATTTTCTTAAAACCTTTGATGCCATGTTGCGCGATATCTTGATGGAGGAGATGGTCAATGATGGTCTCAACGTCATGGCAAATATTACCTGCACCAATATTGAAAAGGCCGAAGATGGAAGTTTGACTTTGAGCTTTCCCAACGGTCAACAGCTCACAGAAGTTGATGAAGTGATTTGGGCCATCGGCCGCACGCCGAATACCGAGGCGCTTAATTTGGCCGCTGCCGGCATTGAACGCGATGCGCGTGGTTTTATTCCCACCGATGAATTTCAAAATACCAACGTTGCAGGGATTTATGCCACCGGTGATGTCACTGGACGCGCACAACTCACGCCGGTGGCTATTGCCGCGGCGCGACGTTTGTCGGATCGGCTGTTCAACCATCAAACTGACCGCAAGCTGGATTACAGTAACATTCCCACGGTAATGTTCAGCCATCCACCCATCGGCACGGTGGGCCTCACCGAAGATGAAGCGCGCAAGCAACACGGCGATGCGGTGAAGGTGTATCAAACGCGGTTTACCGCCATGGCGCATGCCTTCACCGAACACCAACCCACCACCGCGATGAAACTGGTGTGCGTCGGCGCGCAAGAAAAGGTGGTGGGGGTACACATCATTGGTCAGGGTGCCGATGAGATGTTGCAGGGTTTTGCGGTGGCGGTGAAGATGGGTGCGACCAAGGCCGATTTCGACAATACTGTGGCGATTCACCCTACCAGTGCGGAAGAATTGGTAACGTTACGATAATGCTGAGGACTGTAGGGTGGGCACGTGTTGTGTGCCTACGCACCGCGGCGGCTTAACATTTCGCGTGGGCAAAAAAACATGCCCACCCTACGGGTTGAGTGGAATTAAACAAAGAGTGAAATAAACGTATGGGTATGAAAAATATCAGAACCTTTCAAGGCATCGCCCCCATAGTGGATGACACGGTGCTGGTGGATGACACCGCGCTGGTTATAGGCGACGTGCACATTGGCAAAGATAGCTCCGTCTGGCCTATGACCGTAGTGCGCGGCGACGTGAATAAAATCCGCATCGGCCAGCGCAGCAATATTCAGGATAGCAGCGTGATCCATGTCACCCATCCCCATGAAGATATGCCCGAAGGCCATGCGGTGCAAGTGGGTGACAATGTAACGGTGGGCCACAAGGTAATTCTGCACGGCTGTACAGTAGGTGATCACTGCCTGGTGGGTATGGGTTCGACGATTATGGACGGCGCGGTGCTGGAACCGTTTGTGCTGTTGGGCGCGGGCAGTCTGGTGTCGCCGGGCAAGGTGTTGGGGGGTGGCTATTTATGGTTGGGCAGTCCGGTGCGCAAGGTGCGGCCGTTGTCGGATGAAGAACGCAAGTGGATAAAATATTCCGCACAGCATTATGTGGATTTGAAAGGCCGCCATTTAGAAGGCGGCTGAAACAAGGCCGACAATACGCTCCCGCAATTTTTCAAAATTCTCCACAAAAAATAAGGCTTACTCAATGCAGTTATGGCGTAATGCTTTTCTGGTTAAAACGACGTTGTTCTTTTTTGCTGTAATGTTGCTACTAAATCCCGTTTATGCCCAACAGTGGCCTCTCGTTAATTTGGATCCTGCTAATGTTGGCTCCACGATTTCACCTGAACAAAACGAACTTCCGGTAATGGTGGTGAGTGAGGAAGAGTCGCAGCAGCTGATCCGTGAATTTGAGACCAGGGGTTATGTGGTGCAGGCGGGAACGCTGGCGCAGCTTGATGAAGTGGTAGAAGCGGCCAATCAAAAGGCGACAGTAGCTGCGGCTGGCAACGACCACGATACCAAAAAAGAATGCGAAAAAGTAAGCGCGGAGAATGAGAGCCAGGATGGAGCGGTTGGCCAGGATGGAGAAAAATCGACAACAAAAGCTGTTTCGGTAAAAGCATCCGGCACTCAGAAAGTAGAAGACTCAAAATGTGAGTCGGAAAAGACAACGGCAGATGTTTCGCCACAAAATTCGCAGGATGATGATTCCATTGACTTGCCTGCGCCTACGCCTGCCCCAGTTCCTGAGCCTTACCCCGAAGCAGATGTTCACACCAGTGTGGGTCTGCAGGTCAATATGTCCGGCGGGAGTAGTGGTGGCAGTCATCATGATTTTGCCAAGGTGTTTTTTATTTTTGCGGGGATTGCCGTCGTTGCGGCGTTTGTGGTTTACGCAGGCAAATATATTAGCGATATCGCGAACGGTAAAAAGATGAAAATGTGGCGAGAGCTCGTGTTTAATTCTACATTTTTAAGTACCAAGCCCGGACGATACGGACAGTTTATCGGTGCCAGGCTGGCAACAGGCTTTGTTTCAGATGAGCTGATCCAGCTTGCGTTGGTGGGTGAGTTGGGTAACGCTAATCTCAAGCTCATTCTTAATGAAAACTCTGATTCAACACCGTTGGATTTGTCAGCCACATATTGGATGTTGGGCGCGAGTGCGCGCTTGCATTTAAGCGACAAGCTAGTCAACGCCAGCTATCTGTACCTGGAATTTATGGGCGGTAGTACCAGCAATGGGGCTACTGATCTTATTGGTGCGGCAAGATTGGGCGCGAGCTTTGGGCTCAATGATTATTGGCGACTGGGGGCAAGTCTGGGGGCTCAGTATATCGGCCTGAATAAAGGACAGGGGTTTAATAATGATGGCGAGAATTACTGGGTGACCTATGGTGTAGAGGTTGGGGCACAATTTTAGTTACGGGTGTTGCTGGCAGTCCACCGGGGTTCGGGTATTCTGCAGGAGATCTGGCCGTTGGGCAGATTTTCACCTCAATTGGCCGGTGATACTCTGCCTGCAAGCTATTGGTTATTAATAGATTATTTGCCATGATAAATTTTACTTGCTGTAACTGTGGGTTTGTCTATACTGGCTCCCAACTTTGAGTCTGTTGCCATAGGGAGACGTAGGTAGTGTTAGATATTTATGTCGGTAATATACCGAGTCGGGCCAATGAAATTGAGCTGGAGGAGCTCTTTGATGAGGTGGCTGGGCAACAACCACTGGATTCGATTTTAACTTCACTGCTACTGAAACTGAACGGTGCCGCTGCGTCAAAGATTGCCAAATTCACCATGGTGGAAACGGAGCGGGGTAAGTACAACCGCTATTGTCGTATCTCGGGAAATCGCCGTGGCAAGGCAAAGAAGATTATTGCCCGGCTTTCGGGGGCAGGGTTGCACGGCCAGGTGCTGGAAGTGCGTCCCTTTTATCCGCGGATCATGACCAATGATCGTCGACGTGCGGGTTGGAGTTTTCGCCGTTGGCTGGGTGTTGAGCGTCGTGTCAGCGAACGCAGAAACGACGTTTAGCTTTTTAGTCGTGACGAACTAACTCGGCACGAATGGCTTTAATCACCGAACCCGTTTCAGGCCGCACACCACGCCAGTGGAAAAAAGATTCCGCCGCCTGTTCCACCAGCATACCTAAACCGTCCAATGATTTTTGTGCGCCGTGTTGCTGCGCCCATTGCACAAAGGGGGTGGGTTTTGCTCCGTACATCATGTCGTAACACCAGGTGGTTGTTGTGCAGCATTTGTCTGGCAGAGGTGGGACTTCACCCTGCAGGCTGGCAGCGCTGGCGTTGATGATAAGGTCAAAGGATTGATCGGGTAGCTCATCGAAGCCAACACCGCTAATCGTACCGAGCAGGGCAAAGTCAGCGGCCAGTTCATGCGCACGACTGGCGGTGCGGTTAACAATCGTCAGCTGCGCAGGGCTTTCTGCCAACAGCGGCTGAAGTACACCTCGCGCCGCGCCACCGGCGCCTATCAGCAGGATTTTTTTTCCGTTAATAGCGCCGCTGTGATTGTGCAGGAGGTCGCGCACCAGGCCGATGCCATCGGTATTGCGACCCACTAGCACATCGTCTGTATTCAGTAGCAGCGTATTTACTGCGCCGGCCTGTTGTGCCTCGGCGGCTAATTCATCGGCCAATTCCCAGGCTTCGCGTTTGAAGGGTACGGTGACATTGAGCCCCTTTCCACCGTTGGCAAAAAAATTACCCACCGCCTGTTCGAAGCCTCCCGGGTCAACCTGGATGGTGGTGTACACAATGCGCTGACCGGTTTGTTGTGCAAAGGCGTTGTGAATCTGTGGCGACCTGGAGTGAGCGATGGGGTTGCCCATCACGGCATAGGCATCAGCGGGTTTGTCGAAGTCGAACAGGCTAGACATGTTGGTGTTTGTTGTCCGTTAATTCTTGGGCTTGTTGCATTGCGCGCTATGGGATCATCATAGCGTGATCGGCTATATTCGGGAACCGGGATGGTGGTACGGTTGGCCGTGGGGGCCGTGTCAGTGAAGCCAATGTCATAAAACGGTAACATTGCCCCGGTTTAATGCCATCATGCGGATAGTAACAGGGTTTTTGAATGAGTGACGATACGGTGACAATCTTGGTGGTGGAGGACGAAGTGGCGATCCGCGACATGATCGGAATGAGTCTGGAACGCGCCGGCCTTCGCTGGTTGGCGGCGGGCAGCGTGGAGGACGCACGCGGACTGTTGGTCGATAATGCGCCGGATTTGATGCTGCTCGACTGGATGCTGCCGGGCGCGAGCGGGCTGGATTTTGCCAAACAATTACGGCGAGATGACAACACCCGTGAGCTGCCGGTGATCATGCTGACTGCACGGGATGCGGAAGAGGACATGATCCGTGGACTGGAAGGCGGCGTGGATGACTACCTTACCAAACCTTTTTCCACCAAAGAGCTTATCGCGCGGATCAAAGCGGTACTACGTCGCGCGGGCGCTGCTGATGAGGCACCTATCTCCATTGGGCTGCTGACCCTCGAACCCTCCAGCCACCGGGTGCGTGCCGGCAAGAAAAAGATTGAGCTGGGACCCACGGAATATCGTTTGTTACAGTTTTTCATGCAGCATCCGGAACGGGTGTACGCGCGTGAGCAGTTACTGGACAGGGTGTGGGGTCGGAATGTCTATATTGATGATCGCACCGTGGACGTGCATATTCGTCGTCTGCGCAAAGCGCTGGAACCGCATCAAGCGGCCGGTTTGATTCAGACCGTGCGCGGTGCGGGTTACCGTTTTTCCGTGCAGGATTAAGCCGTGACGAATCCCTGGATGCATGAATTGTGGCGCATGGTGACGCTGTTTGGTAGCGCCCTATTCGTGGGTTGGTTGCTGGGGGTACCCTACGGTGCCGTTACGCTGGCGTTGGTAGCCTATCTTGGTTGGCACCTTTATAACCTTTACCGGTTGGAGCGCTGGTACTACCGACGCAAAAGAACCGAGCCGCCCCACGCATCAGGTATTTGGGGAGAAGCTTTCGAACATATTTATCAATTGCAGCGCCGCAACCGCGAACGAAAAAAGAAACTGGCGGCGATCCTCTCGCGTTTTAAGGAAAGTACTGCCGCAATGCCCGATGCTACGGTGGTGCTCACTGAAGACGATCAGATTGAATGGTTTAACAAGGCCGCCAAGCGTTATCTGGGTTTGCAGACGAAGCAGGATGTAGGGCAGCGTATTGATAACCTGATTCGTCATTCACGGTTTAGTGAATTTTTAGCGCGCGGAGATTTTTCTGAGCCGCTGGAAATGGCTTCACGCCTGGACGATCAACAACACTTATCTTTCCGTGTCGTACCTTACGGCAATCAACAAAAATTATTAGTGGTGCGTGACATCAGTCGCATTAAACGACTGGAGCGTATGCGCAGCGACTTTGTTGCCAATGTGTCGCACGAATTGCGTACGCCGCTGACGGTGTTGTCCGGCTATCTTGAAAATATGTCCGATGACGAGTGTGCTGAAAACGCCGAGTGGGTCAAGTCCCTGCAACAGATGCGTGGTCAGACCGAGCGCATGACCCGCCTGGTGGAAGACCTGTTGATGCTTTCACGGCTGGAAGATGAAGAAAAAACCGCAGTACAGGATCCCGTGGCCGTGCCAGCAATATTGGCCTCGTTGATCGAAGATGCAAAGGCACTCGGTGGAGAATGCCAGCACCACATTACTTTAGAAGCGGATGAGACGCTATGGTTGCGCGGTAGCGAAAAAGAATTAAGCAGCGCCATGTCCAACCTGGTTTTTAATGCTGTGCAATATACTCCGAACCAAGGGCATATCATTGTGCGCTGGTATCGTGATGGCGACAAAGCCTGTTTTGAGGTGAAAGATGATGGCATTGGTATTGCCGCGTATCACGTCCATCGCTTGACGGAGCGTTTTTATCGTGTGGATCCCGGCCGCTCGCGTGAGTACGGTGGTACAGGCCTGGGTTTGGCTATCGTGAAACATGTGCTGGATCGGCACTCTGCACGGCTTGAAATTGAGAGTCAGCCTGGAGTGGGTAGTACGTTCCGTTGTGTTTTCTCGCAAAGTCTGCTGTATGAACAAGGTGAATCAATAGCGGATTAATTCAGCCAGTAGAGCCGGCGTTAGTCGGGCAGTTTTTTAAGACTAACAGGCTCCTAACCAAATTTCCCGGTAATATAATCTTCAGTCTGCTTTTCGTTAGGCCGTAAAAATATTTTTTCGGTATGATCAAATTCGATTAAATTCCCAAGATACATAAAAGCAGTAAAGTCAGAAACCCGTGACGCCTGCTGCATATTATGGGTGACGATGGTGATCGTATAATTTTGTTTAAGTTCGAAGATCATTTCTTCGATGGCCAGTGTTGATAATGGATCCAACGCAGATGTCGGTTCATCAAATAGAATGACTTCCGGCTTTAATGCAATAACGCGAGCAATACACAAACGCTGTTGCTGACCGCCGGATAATCCTCTGGCGTCATTATCCAAACGATCTTTTACTTCATCCCATAGCGCCACATCGTTTAAGGATTTTTCGACGAGTTCGCGCAATTTATATTTATTTTTTTGTCCAGACAACTTTAACCCATAGGCGACATTGTCAAATATTGACATTGGAAAGGGTGTTGGTTTTTGAAACACCATACCCACTTTTTGTCTGAGCTTGATAAATTCATTTTCTTTTTTGATTTCAAGAATATTTTGCGACTTCTCACCGTTTTCGTGGTGCAAAATAATCTCACCATCGTAAGTATTGCCCGGATACAGATCATGAATACGATTCATGCTTCTGAGTAATGTTGATTTTCCACATCCACTAGGCCCGATGATGGCGGTGACTTTATTGGATTGAATGGGCAGTGTGACGTCTTTTAGAGAGGGCGCACTCGCACCTTTATAGGTAAAGCCAAAATTGTTAACTTCCATTTTGTTTTTCATATAATTCTACTTATGTCCGCGTGACCGAGAGCAATATTTATTATTTGCCTTTAATCGCATATCGCCCCATCAGATTGAGTAACAATACGAATAGGGTGAGTATCAATGCTGCCGCCCAGGCCAGAGAGACCAGTTTTTCATCTGGCATGGTGGCGAGGTTAAAGATGGATACGGTCATTGAGGGAAAGGTCTGATTCAAATTATTTTCCATATAAATGGTAGAGCCGCTGGTATAAAGCAGCGGAGCAGTTTCGCCAACAATGCGGGCAAAGGCCAATAGTAGCCCGGTCATGATTCCTACCTTGGCTGCACGTAAAATGATGTGAAGAATGACATGGTATTTTGGCGCGCCGATGGCGATGCCCGCTTCACGCAACTCGACTGAGACCAGGCTGAGCATGTCATCCGTGGTCCTGACGACGATTGGCAGCATTAATACAAAAAGTGCCGCTATACCGGCCCAGCCGGAGGTGTGCCCCATTGGTACAACTATAATTGCGTAGATGAACGTGCCGATAACAATCGATGGTGCCGACATCATTACATCACTTAGGTCGCGAATTAATTCAGCATATTTTGAATGTTTGCCATATTCTTGAAGATAAATACCGGCCAGCATCCCCACAGGAATGCCTATTACCGAGGCCATGCCCGCCAGTACAAACTGTCCCCATAACAGATTGCGAATACCGTTGTCGACCAGGTCATGTGTAAAAATATAGGGGGTAAGCGCTGAAGATCCCTTGATAAGGAGCGTTATGAGTATCCACGCCAAAAACGACATGCCAATAATCGCGGTTAAGGAAGACAGGGCAATCGCTATTTTGTTAACAATAAGGCGCATATCACTTACGTCTTAGAAGGAAGTATTTGGCGGAAAATATGGTAATAAAACTGATGAAGAACAGGATCAGCGAAAGATAAAATAAGCTACTCCTGCTGATGCCGCTGGATTCTGAGAAGTTGTTTGCCAGCACGACAGGAATAGAGTTTGTCGGAACCGTTATGTGATGGGCAAATTCAAAAATGCC
>CAZXZI010000102.1:0-9686 GCA_964645165.1 uncultured Ectothiorhodospiraceae bacterium | reverse complement strand
ATGCCCTTTGGGTACTCCCAGTTTTGGGAGTACCCAAAGGGCATAAAAGGGGACAGTCGGCCGTAGGGTTGATTAATCCGGCTTTTAGCCATAACCCGAAGCCACTGGCTTTAGCCGGTGGAGTATTCACAAACAGATAGCCTTAGCCGCGGTTGGTAAGTTGGTGACGCGGCGAGGGTCTTTCACCGACAACGGCCTCTATTTCCAGCTCCTTCCCCTGACGCAGTATTTTCATCCGTAGTTTGCCGCCGGGTGTGACGCGGGCGATTTGATTCATCACGACCTTGCTGTTGCCGGAAGCTTCACCATTAACGGACAGAATAATATCGCCCGGGCGCAGGCCAGCTTGCGCGGCGGGACCGTTGCGCTGGATGCCAGCAACGATGATGCCGGTGACGTTTTGCAGATTAAAGGACTCGGCCAGTTGCGGGGTGATGTCCTGGGTTTCCACGCCCAGCCAGCCGCGAGAGACGCGCCCAGTCTCGATGAGTTGTTTCATGATGTCGCGGGCGATACTCATTGGAATGGCAAAACCGATGCCCTGCGAGCCGCCGGACTTACTGAAGATGGCGGTGTTGATGCCCACCAGATTGCCGTAGGCATCGATGAGTGCGCCGCCGGAATTACCAGGGTTGATAGCGGCATCGGTCTGGATAAAGTTTTCGTAGGTGTTGATGCCCACCTGGTCGCGACCGGTGGCGCTGATGATGCCCATGGTTACCGTCTGGCCCACGCCGAAGGGATTGCCGATGGCCAGCACCACGTCACCCACACGCACCTTGCCGGTGAGTTTGAAGGTGATGCTGGGCACCTTGTCGAGCGCAATCTTGAGCACGGCGACATCGGATTCCGGATCCGTACCCACCAGCGTTGCCTCGGCGCTGCGCCCGTCGTGCAGCAGTACCTCGATCTCGGCAGCACCTTCGATGACGTGGTTGTTGGTGATGATGTAACCCTGGTCGCTGACGATCACCCCTGAGCCCAGGCTGTTCTCCAGGCGCTGCCGGGGTGTCACTTTGTCACCAAAGAAGTACCGCAGCATTGGATTCACCCGCTCGGTAATGATTTTGGTGGTGTAAACGTTGACCACCGCCGGCGCTGCGGCTTCGACTGCTTGGGCGTAAGACACAGGACCAGAACCCAGGCTGACGCTGGGGGTCGGGCTCTGTTTGAGTTCAATCACTGGTCGTTTTTGGCCGAGTAAATCGGGGCGCAGCAGCAGGATCACAAAGGCTGCGGCCAGTCCGACCACCACCGCTTTGAGCAGGAAGGCGTAGGGATTGCCATTTTTAGTGTTGCGAAAAATCATGGAAACAGAGGATACCACGGCTCCCCATGCATCGACCTTTCGGATTATGATGTGCCCATTAACTAAAACATAGGATCTGACGATGCAACGTCATGAACTGCTGGACTATCTGGCCACACTGCTGAACGTGCCGGCCTTTGCCGATTACGCCCCCAATGGCCTGCAAGTGGAGGGTCGGGCGGAGATTAGCAAGATCGTCACCGGTGTCACCGCCTGCCAGGCTTTGGTGGACGCCGCGGTGGAACGCGGTGCGGACGCCCTGCTGGTGCACCACGGATATTTCTGGAAGGGCGAAGATCCCTGCGTGGTGGGCATGAAGCAGCGTCGACTCAAAGCGCTACTGATGGCGGAAATCAATTTGCTGGGCTACCATCTGCCGCTGGACGCCCACCCCGAATTGGGCAATAACGCGCAGCTGGCACAATTGCTGGGTTTGCAGATGGAGGGTAGTTTTGGCGATGGCGCCGGGCCGGATATCGGCCAATACGGCCGCCTGTCGCAGCCACAGAGCGCTGCAGACTTCGCCGCAAACCTTGCCCGTCAGCTGGGTCGTGAGCCCCTGCACATCGCCGGCAATACTGCGGAGATCAGCACCATTGCCTGGTGCACCGGCGCGGCACAGGGCTACCTGGAGCAAGCGGCCGATTTGGGGGTGGATGCCTTCGTCACCGGCGAAATCTCAGAGCAAACCGCGCACATCGCTCGTGAGCGAGGTATTCATTTTTTCAGCGCCGGCCACCATGCCACGGAACGTGGCGGAGTTCAGGCGCTGGGAACACATCTTGCCGAGCGGTTTGGGCTGGCGGTGGAGTTTGTGGATATCGACAATCCGGTCTAGGCCGACGATACTTAACGGTCAACGACGTGAACGCAAGGAGACCCCATGGCCGCACCCATCATCAAAAATGACGACCCACTTTACGTGTTATTGCGTCAGGGAAATGTCAGTGAGTTTAACCGCCGCTGTGCAGCGGGTGAGGCCTGTGATTTGACCAATGCCGATTTTCGTAGTCTGGAATTGTCAGGCTGGGAACCCCAAGGAATGGATCTCTCCGGCAGCTATTTCCGACAGGCAGACCTGCGCGGGGTGGATCTTTCCAGTTGTCAGTTGCAGGGAGCCAGCATCCACGACGCTAAAATTTCCGGGGTGTTATTCCCTAAGTCCTTGTCCTCAGAGGAGATTAGCCTGTCACTGGAGCATGGAACCCGGATGCGGCTGAGCGAGTAGCAGCGCTTGCTGTGGCGGCCAAAATCCCCTAAAATACGCGGCTCTCGAGCGATCCCTCAGACTCCGTGCGCAAAACTCGGTACTTGTCGGGGCTCGTATTTACGAATGAACAGATTAGAGGTTGATAGCATGAAGCCGGAAATTCACCCCGCTTACCACGAGATCACAGTGAAATGCAGCTGCGGGAACACCTTTGAAACCCGCTCCACACGGGACAAAGAATTACACCTGGACGTCTGCTCCGCGTGTCATCCGTTTTACACCGGTAAACAGAAGATCGTTGATACCGGTGGTCGCGTCGACAAATTCCGTCAGAAGTACGGTGTGAAGTAACACCGAATTGCTGTTGCGCGCGCGTCAGTCCCGCACTTTTTGTAAACACCGCAGCAATAGTATGAAACATTATAAAAGGGCGTCCCATTGGGGCGCCCTTTTTGTTGGCTGGTTACTTTGTTTTGGTGGCAGTGCGGCGTCGGCGCAAAGTTGCGCAGTTAAGCAGTTCGATGAAATGGCGGTGGTGGCCAAGGTGGTGGATGGCGACACGTTGCATTTGCAGGATGGGCGCTCGGTGCGCCTAATTGGCATTAACTCCCCCGAGCTTGGCTACGACGACAAGCCGTCCGAGCCGCTGGCAGAACAGGCACGCGATGCCTTTCGAGCCATGGTAAAGCCGAAAGACAAGGTGGGTCTGGTATATGGCCGTGAGCAGCATGACCGTTACCGCCGTCTGTTGGCGCATGTTTACCTCACCAATGGCAAAAGTGTGGAAGCGCAGTTGCTGAAGGCAGGGCTGGCCGCGCAAATCGTGGTGCCACCTAACGTGGGGCAGCTGGATTGTTATCATGCAGCTGAACAACGTGCGCGACAGGTGGTCGAAGGCGTGTGGGCGGGTATTTACCGTCCGATTCCCATTGAGCAGTTGGCGCGAGACTCAAAGGGCTTTCATCTGATCATTGGACGTATCACCCGCGTGGGCGAAAGTAAAAATTCCATGTGGCTTAACTTCGCCGGCCCGGCAAGTGAAGGTTCGCGTGAAGTGGTGGCTGCGCGCATCGCGCGTACAGATTTGCCGGCATTTGCCGATTTGAAACCACAGACCTTGTTGGGTAAAACCGTGATCGTGCGCGGCTGGGTGTATCACTATAAATTTCAACAGGTGATTCGCGTGCGTCACCCGGCAAGTATTGAACTTGTGCGTTAACAATCTTCAGTAACAATGTACGTGGACAAGCTGCGGTAACATTTTATCAGGCGATCCGTCTGTTACCGACATAAGCATTATTAACCCCTTTGCATTCAGGTAAGTCGATGAACGATAAAAGTAAACAACTCAAACAACAGGCACTGGCATACCACGCGGGCGACGATGCAAACAATCGTCCTGGTAAAATCGCCATCGAGATCACCAAGCTCTGTGAAACGGCACATGATTTGGCGCTGGCGTACACGCCGGGAGTGGCGGCACCGGTGCGCGCAATCGATGCTGATCCTGAAGCCGCCTATCAATACACCATCAAAGGAAATCTGGTGGGTGTCATTACTAACGGTACGGCAGTGTTGGGGCTGGGCAATGTTGGCGCCCTGGCCAGCAAACCGGTGATGGAAGGCAAAGGTGTTTTGTTTAAAAAGTTTGCGGATATCGATGTGTTTGATATCGAGGTCTCTGCGGATTCAAGCCAGGCCTTTATTGATACGGTAGCTAATATTGCCCCGACTTTTGGTGGCATTAATCTCGAAGATATCGCCGCACCGCATTGTTTTGAAATTGAAAAGGCACTGATCGAAAAGCTGGACATTCCTGTGTTTCACGATGACCAACACGGCACGGCGATAATTATTTCCGCCGGGCTGATCAATGCCCTGGAAGTGCAGGGTAAAACTATCGATGCAGTAAAGATTGTTTGCCTGGGCGCCGGTTCTGCCGGTATTGCCTCCATGCGCTTGCTGGTGTCGCTGGGCGCTAAAATAGAGAACATTTATATGATTGATCGTAAAGGGGTGATTCACAGCGGCCGCGATGATCTGAATATTTACAAACAAGAGTTTGCCACCGAGACCGATCAACGCACACTGGAAGATGCCATGCAGGGTGCCGATGTGTTCGTGGGTGTCTCCGGCCCCAATTTGGTGGACGAAGCCATGCTACGCAGCATGGCCGATAAGCCGGTGGTGTTTGCACTCTCTAATCCTGATCCCGAAGTGAGCCCGGAAATGGCCGCGCGTGTGCGTGATGATTTGATCATGGCCACCGGTCGCAGTGATTATCCTAATCAAGTGAACAATGTGCTGGGCTTTCCCTTTATCTTTCGTGGCGCGCTGGACGTGCGCGCCAGTGCCATTAACGAAGCGATGAAAGTGGCTGCGGTGCATGCTTTGGCAAAACTGGCTCACGAGCCTGTGCCGGATGTTGTGCTTAAGGCCTACGATGCAGATGCCATGCAGTTTGGTGCCGACTACATTATTCCCAAACCCTTCGATCCGCGTCTGAAAGAATTTGTGCCACCAGCCGTGGCAAAAGCCGCAGTGGATAGTGGTGTTGCCCAGTTACCTTATCCTCCCGATTATCCTGTGTCTGTTTGATCTGGGATTTTAAAATTTTTAAGAGTCATTTTTAAAAGACATGAAAGTCGATAATACTCCTCCGTCATTTAATGACTGAAACCACAGGCTCTGCTGGTGTGAATAACACGGGCATTGCCAAGTAAGCATTCTCGTGTAAAAAAGAGGCCGGTGAATTATTGTTTGTAGTAGGCGCTTAAGTAAGAGCCGGACCATAAAAAACCGTCATCCCGGCGAAGGCCGGGATCCAGAAAGTGATTATCGTGGTGCTTCAAGATACGAACAGACTGGATTCCGGAATCTGCCGGAATGACAGAAGAAACGATTTTCAAGGCACAAGTGTAGGGTGAGGAAAAAATACTAGTTTTTTGGCCCCCACTGGGGGGCTTAATTCAAACTACTGGCTATGCCGGTAGTAGGTGACTCCGGCGAAGTCCTGAATCCAGTGGTCGCCTAAGAGCGCCTACTTTTGGTTCAATGACATTCTAGATTCCGGCCTTCGCCGGAATGACGAAAATAAAGTTAAGGGGGACAGTTGTGCCATGAAGTATTTGTGCAGGCACATCATTGTGCTGCTGTTATGTGTGCCTGCATTGTCAGCGGCGGAAACAGAGCGTGCAACAAGTGACATAAAAATTGCGAATTTTAGCAAAGGAGACCTTTCTGCCTGGGAAGAAAAATCCTTTAAAGGAAATAGCCAGTACACGTTTGTAAAGAGTGCCGGGCAGGTGGGGATGGTATTGCAGGCCAGTACAAATGGTCAGGCCTCCGGCTTGTTTAAAGAAGTGACTGTGGATCTAAATAAAACACCGTACCTGCATTGGTCGTGGCGAGTGAACGATATTTTTTCCGGCAACGATGAACGCAGCAAAGACGGTGATGACTACCCGGCACGGATTTATGTAGTGGTATCCGGCGGCGTCTTTTTCTGGAATACCAAAGCGGTCAACTACGTGTGGTCCAGCAACCAGCCGCAGGGCAGCGAGTGGCCTAATGCCTACACCGGCAGCGCAAAAATGATAGCCGTGCAAACGGGTGATGAAAAAGTCGGCCAGTGGGTGCATGAGCGTCGCAATGTGCGGGAAGATTTGCAGCGACTGTTTGGCGATGACTTATCGCACATCGATGCAGTAGCGGTTATGGTGGATGGCGACAATACCGGCCAGACAGCGATGTCGTATTTTGGGGATATCTTTTTTTCGGGGTTGTAACGTCTTGCTAACTGGTTGACAAAAGGCGTAGAGCGAAGCGACGCAACTTTTGGCAATCCACGTTTAGCTTGATGTTAGGCGCAATAAATTCTATATACTATATTTTATTTCTTTCCACATAGTGTTTGTGTTTAGTGATAACTCCATTACATAATCAGTACCGGCTTCCATGAAGTCGTCACAAGTAACTTCTGCTTTTACATCTACAGGTTCAAAAGCAATCATCATGAAACAAAATTCTCTAGCGAAATCCATTCCTGAACTACCGCAAGTAAATGAGTATTTATGTTGAAAAGGAGTAACCATCTCTGCCTTATCCGCCATTAAATAAAAATCATATATTTTTGAAAGCACTTCTAGTCTAGATTTAGCGTCGCCACCGTCGTAATCATCTAACATTTTTAGAGCTTGATTTACTCTTTCTTCATGACTTTGAATACTGGAATCAGCCAACGGCTCAAAACATCTGAATAATTTTTCTGCAAAAAATGGAGAGAGATCATCTTCATTATAAAGAACATCGATATTTACATACATTTCTGACATGTTTATTTTTTCCTTTATCGCATAACAGTTGTTTTAACGAGACCTCGTGCCTCGTTATTCATAATTTGGCCTTGTATCAGTTCAACATAAGTTATGCGGCAAATCAAAGGGATGCCGCTTTTTTGGGGGATGGCTAGGATACATAAACGTGACAAGCTCAAATGGATAGGCTTATTGGTGATTACTGCCCCAACGCCAAAAAGGGCTTCGTGGAAAAATATAAGATGACACCAATAATGGCAATGTAGGCGATAATCTTTAACGGGTTTTCCACGAGCAGTGCGAAGAAGGTTTTTTGTTTTCCCTCGCGTTTGAGCTGATGATAAATTTCGCGCTGTTGTTCTGCGCGTGTTGCCTGATAGTCATCGATTAATGCTTTGGCCTGTTGCAGTTGCTCTTTTTCCCGTAACCAAAGGCCGGCTGCTGAAATCCCCCAGTTGCCTGCGGAGGTTTCATAAAAATCGATGTGGCTGTCGGTGAGTAGTGCGCGCACATCTTCTGCTTCGTCATCCGGTACGCCTCGAAGAGAGAATAGTTGTACGGCCATTGTCGAAGCTACTTTTTGTCCAGCAGGCCTTTTAGGTCTGCGAAAGGATTGTGTGTGGCACCGCTGTGTTTTTCACTGACGCCGGTGCTGGTTTGGCCTTCGGCCTCCAGTTGCCGCTGGTGTTCATTGTCGTGACAGTAAAGACATAACAGCTCCCAGTTGCTGCCATTGGTGGGGTTATCATCGTGATTATGATTACGATGATGCACGGTGAGTTCGGGTAGATTGGCGCGAGTGAACTCTCGTTCGCAGCGTCCGCAAATCCACGGATAAAGTTTCAGAGCCTGTTCGCGATAGGTTTTTGCGCGCTCGTCCTGATGACGGCGGGCATCGCTGACGATTTTATCCAGCGCATCGCCTAGGGATTTTTTAGTCGTCATTGGCGGAGGCGGTTTCCTGGCGTATGCGTTCAATATAGTCTTTCATGTTGACCTTGAGCATTTCCCGAAAATCATCACACAACATGTCGATTATTTTATCCTGGTCTTTGTTGAGGTCATCGGTGCTGAGTGAGGCTTCAAAGGTATTGTAGCGTGCCGCGGCATAACGCAGGGCAGTCCCGGTATTTGCAGAACCCTCGGTTTTTGCGAGCTCGTTAGCAAGGTTGATGTGTTGGTCGGCAATTTCAAAAAATTCCATTCCATCTTTTTCGTCTGACATGAATACTCCGTTAGGACATTTATTAAATTTTAATCGTAATAGCTTAGGTTTCCCTCCGCCAGTAAAGAATACCGTCATTCCGGTGTAGGCCGGAATCCAGTGTCGTATTCTTAGATGTCGACCTACGGTAGCAGGACACGATGAAATTCGTAACTCACCGATTTATGCGGGGTGTCTCATTGCTTTCAGACACACTCTACTTTAGCCGCTGTTTTCTGCCAACTCCAACGCCTCGGCGGCCTCTAGCCAGTCGCTTTCGGTTTCTTGCAGATATTGTTTCAGCTGGGTTTGTTGTGCCAATAAGGCTTTGAGCTGATCCTTGTTATCGGCTTCGTAGAGCGTGCTGTCTGCCAATTGTTGTTCAAGCTGCTGCTGTTGTTGTTGAAGATTACCCAGCTGTTTTTCACTTTTTTGCACCCGGTCACGATAGGGCTTGAGTTGCTGACGCCGCGTGGCTTCTTGCTGACGCTGTTGACGTTTGTCTACCGTGGGTGATTTCTCGGGCGTATCGGTTTTTGGTTGACTGCCACGGCGATGGTTGCTCAGCCATTGCGCGTAGTCATCGAGGTCACCGTCATAGGCCTGAGCCTGGCCATCGGCTACCAGGACAAATTGATCGCACACGGTGCGCAATAGATGCCGGTCGTGGGACACCACCAGCAGTGCGCCCTCAAAATCCTGCAGTGCCAGGGTCAGGGCGTGGCGCATTTCCAAATCGAGATGGTTGGTCGGTTCATCCAGCAGTAGCAAGTTGGGGCGTTGATAAATTAGTAGTGCTAATACCAGTCGTGCCTTTTCACCGCCGGAAAACGGGCCCACCGGGTCAAGCGCCTGGTCACCGAAAAATCCAAAACCACCGAGGTAATTACGCAGTTGTTGCTCGGAGGCCTTTTTGTCCAATCGTTGTAAATGCACGAGGGGCGTGTCATCGGGATGCAGCTGTTCGAGTTGGTGTTGCGCAAAATAACCAATGCGCAGGTTTTGGGCTGGAGTATGTGTGCCGGCGAGCAGTGGCAGCTCACCGGTGAGTGCCTTGATGAGCGTGGACTTACCCGCACCGTTGGGGCCGAGCAGGCCGATGCGATCTCCCGGTAGCAAGTTAATATTGATGTTGTGTAACAGGACGGTATCGTCGTAACCCAGCTGGGCATCGCCCAGTTTCAACAAGGGGTTGGGGATTTGTGTGGGCGGAAAAAAGGCAAACTCAAAGGGCGAGTCGACATGTGCGGGCGCAATCTCTTCCAGCTTGGCCAGCGCCTTCAACCGACTTTGTGCCTGCTTGGCTTTGGTGGCCTTGGCGCGAAACCGGTCGATGTAACTGTGCAGGTGAGAGATGGTGCGCTGTTGTCTCTGATGTGCGGACTGTTGTTGTTCGAGGCGGCTGGCATGTTGATGTTCGTAGGCGCTGTAGTTGCCGGTGTAGGCATGCAGGGTTTCTTCGCTAAGCAGGGCGATGTGATCGACGCAGAGATCGAGAAAATCGCGGTCGTGTGAGATCAACAACACCGTGCCGGGATAGTTTTGCAGCCAGCCCTGCAACCACAGCACGGCATCCAGATCGAGGTGGTTGGTGGGTTCATCCAGCAGCAGAATATCCGAGCGACACATTAACGCCTGTGCCAGATT
>CAZXZI010000101.1:0-9940 GCA_964645165.1 uncultured Ectothiorhodospiraceae bacterium | reverse complement strand
ATCCAACGCCAACACCTCATCCTCACCATCCACAATCAACTCCAACTCCGTACCTTTAGCCGCCGCCAACATCATCACCCCGAGAATACTTTTACCATCCACCTCAGTGGTGTTTTTAACCAGCTTAATTTCACAACCAAACTGCCCTGCCAATGCCACCAACTTCGCAGCAGCACGCGCATGCAAACCCAACCTGTTAATAATAGTGACGGATCGCCGAATCATTTTTGTAAGCTCAGTCAGGCTTCCTTGCAACCCGGCATTAACATAATGCCCTGGCGTCCACCATCCACCGCACGTGCGGCCATTTCAGCCAGCGATAATTTAGGATAGTTGAGCACGCGAATCAGCATGGGCAGATTGAGTCCGGCAACCACCATCACGTCATCAAGATGTGCAAGCCGGCTGGCGATGTTCGATGGTGTGGCGCCGCAAAGATCAGTAAGAATTAGCACGCCATCTCCACTGTTGAGTTCGGCCACTAATTTTTCTGCGCGCACGGCCAACGCATCAGGGTCATCATCCAGTGGCACACCCAATACGCGCGTGGCCAGTGGGCAGACGCTTAGCGTTTTGACACTGATATCCAGCATGGCTTGGCCGAGCAATTCGTGACTCAGTAGAAGTATGCCGGTGGTCATGTTGAATTCTCTTTATGCCAGGTCGCGGTGACGAATGATCACGTTGTCACGTTGCTGCTGAAAATGTTTTCCCAGGCGTTCGGCCAAATACACGGAACGGTGCTGACCACCAGTGCAACCGATGGCCACGGTTAGGTAGCTGCGGTTGTCTGCTTCAAAACAGGGAATCCATTTGGTGAGCATGTCTTGTATTTGTAAAAAAAAACTTTCTACCGCATCTTGCCCTTCCAGGAAATCGGCAACAGCTTGATCACGACCCGTGAGTGCACGCAACTTGGTTTCCCAGTGGGGGTTAGGTAGAAATCGTGCGTCGAAGACAAAATCGGCATCCAGCGCCATGCCATGTTTGAAGCCAAAAGATTCGAATAAAATCGACAAGCCCACTTGCTGCTCACCGCGTACGCGCTGGCGGATCAGGTCACGCAACTGGTGCACATTACTGCGTGTGGTGTCGAGATACATGTCGGCGCGGTCGGTGATGGGTTGCAATAGACGACGCTCGTGCAAAATCGCTTCGTGCAAGGGAACTTCATCACCACTGAGCGGGTGCTTGCGGCGGGTTTCACTGAAGCGTTTGAGCAGTACATCGTCGTCGGCGTCCAAATAAATGACTTCGCAATCGATGCCAGCCTCTTTAAGTGTGTCGAGAATTTCCGGGAAGCGGCTGAGATCCAGTGGCGGATTGCGCGCATCGATCCCCACGGCAGCCAGTTCACCCAGCTGGCCGGGGAAGGCGCTCATTTTTACCGCAAAATCCGGCAGCAAGCCCACCGGAAGATTGTCAATGCAGTAATAATCCTGATCTTCAAGTACGTGCAGTGCGGTGGATTTGCCAGAGCCGGAGGCGCCGCTGATGACAACAAGTTTCATATTTTGCCTAAAGGTCTGCCCAATGTGAGGGGAACGCCCGGATTAATTGTCTGTGCTTTGTGCCTGAATCAGTTCGCGCTGACGCGCACTGAACGCTTCGCTAGCATTGTACCCTTTGCGCAGCAAAATGTGATCACGCACCGCGGCTTCCACCAGCACCGCTAAGTTGCGGCCTGAAGCCACAGGCAGGATCACTTCAGGGATGTCGATATCCAGAATACGATGCTGGCGGCAAGCTCCTTGCAGTCGGTTCACTTGTTGCAAATCTTTCTCAGCCAGGCATTGCAAATGAATGACCAAGCGCAAATTCTTACTCAATTTGATGGCACTGTCACCGTACATGGCGCGAATATTCAGAATACCTAAACCACGCACTTCTAGAAAATCACGTAGTAATTCGGGGCAACGTCCCCGCACGGTATCCGGCCCCACACGGGAAAATTCTGGCGCATCGTCGGCAATCAGTCGATGATTGCGGGTGATTAGCTCCAGCGCCAATTCACTTTTGCCCACGCTGCTTTCGCCGGTGAGCAATACTCCCATGCCGTGCACCTCGAGCAGCACACCATGCACCACAGTCTTTTTTGCCAGCTCATCTTCCATATAATGACGCAGGCAGTTCATTAATTTTGGGCTACTAAGGCTAGACGACAACAGAGGGGTTTGCGATTTTTCGCAACACGAGCGCAATGCATCCGAGACGGGCTGATTGTCTGAGACGATCACCACTGCAGGCTCGCTCGCGCAAAGCTGCTCAACTAAACGTTGATGTGCGGTCGAATCCAGGCCGTTGAGGTAGTCGAATTCCGTAGCCCCTAATAACTGAACACGGTTAGGATGAATGATATTGAGGTAGCCAATCAACGAATGTCCCGGTGCATCGGCAATTTGACCCAGTATCCGCGACTCACCGCCACGGCCGGCCAGCCATTGCAAGTCCAGTCGCTGCTGATAGCGCTGAAACAAAACATTAACGGTTACCGTATCGTCCATAAGTGTCCTGGCAACTTTTCCTGTTCGCTAATGATGGCTATCCCAATCAATCAACAACTCATACAGCGCCTGCTTGTCTGTTGCGCTTCGCAATTTTTCGCGCATCTCGGCATCACTAAACATCTGCGCCAAACGTGCCAATAACTGTAAATGTTCTTCGGTGGAATCTTCCGGCACCAACAAGGCAAACATGAGATTCACCGGCTGGCCATCAAAGGCATCGCAGTCAACGCCGTCTATGAGCTGCACAAATGCGCCTATTGTTTCCGTTCCGTTTTTGATGCGCCCGTGCGGTATGGCAACACCATGATCAATCGCCGTAGTTCCCAACCGTTCTCGAGCCACTAAACTGCTGAATATCTCATGCGCGTCTTGTGTACCGGCAGAATGATCTGCGAATAACTCGCTAATTGTTTCCAGTGCACGTTTTTTGCTGGTAGCAGAGACCTGCGCACCAATACGCTCCGGGGTAATAATGTCAGAAAAATGCATGATAATATTGAAGTCAAAAATTTAAGAGTCCGCTCGAGCGAAATTTTATTCGAACAAAAGCGCAGAAAGAGGACTCCTGCGCATTGTCTCTCCGCTTATTCCTGTTCCGCCTCTTCTTGTAAAGAGGCCTGCAATGCAGAACTGCTGCCACGGTGGTGATCAGACCGTTTTTCCTTATGCTTTTTCACCTGACGATCCAGCTTATCGGTTAAAGCATCAATGGCGGCGTACATATTATCAGCTTCGGCTTCGGCAAAAAGATTAGCGCCGTTGATATGAATGGTCGCCTCTGCCTTTTGGCGCTGTTTTTCAACACCAAGAATGACATGGCCATTGGTCACCGTATCGATATGTCGCTCCAGCTTGGCCAATTTAGACGTAACGTAATCACGCAGCGAATCTGTGATTTCAAGATGTTGGCCGGTAACATTGATTTGCATAATTAACTCCTTTAGTTAAATCCATCCGATAATCGTCGTTGACTACTTATTGTTAACCTATTTTTAATCAGCCAAGGCTAAGCGAGTCGTTTACGCTCATTGGATGGTGCGATGGACATAGCCTCACGGTATTTTGCTACCGTGCGGCGTGCCACATTAATACCCTGATCGCCCAACAAATTCGCCAGCTTATTATCACTCAGCGGTTTATTAGGTTTTTCAGCGGCAATCAGTTTCTTTAAAATTGCGCGGATGGCCGTAGCAGAACACTCACCGCCAGCCGCAGTGGCCACGTGGCTTGAAAAGAAAAACTTCAATTCAAAAATGCCACGCGGGGTATGCATATATTTTTTAGTGGTAACGCGAGAAATGGTTGATTCATGCATCTCCACAATTTCGGCAATGTCATGCATCACCATGGGCTTCATAGCTTCTTCGCCATATTCGAAAAAACCGCGCTGACGATCAACAATGGTCGTCGCCACCTTTAATAAAGTCTCGTTGCGGCTACGCAGGCTTTTGATAAACCAGCGTGCCTCCTGCAGATTATTTTTTAAAAAAGTCGAATCTTTACTGTTGTTGCGTTGTGCCATTTTGGCGTAGAGGCTGTTGATGCCGATCTTCGGTGTAATGTCCGGATTCAATTCCACGCGCCATTGGCCTTTGACTTTTTTTACAAATACATCGGGAATCACATATTCGGGCTGACTTTCTGTAATGTGCCCACCGGGGCGTGGATTAAGACTTTGCACCAACTGAATCACACTTTGCAAATCAGTCTCGTCCAATTTCATACGGCGCATAATGAGTGGAAATTCACGTTTGGCCAGCGCATCAAAATGCTCACCGATGAGTATTTTAGCTTCCGCCAGCCAGGGCGTTTCTTCGTCGTAATACTTAAGCTGATTCAACATGCATTCGCGCAGGTCACGAGCTGCGATACCCGGCGGGTCGAAATCCTGCACCCGATGTAACACGGCCTCCACCTCATCCAGCTCAATCTCGTTGCCTTCGGCCAGCGACTGATGTAATTCTTCCAGCGGTGTGCTGAGATAACCATCATCGTCGATGGCATCGATAATCGTGGTGGCAATGGCCTGGTCGGTTTCACTGCAGGGGGAAAGATTTAGCTGCCATAATAAATGGTCATGCAGGCTTTCGCTGCTGCTATCGGCCTGCTCGTAACTCATGCCCTCGCTATCAGTACTCCGCGAAGCGGCACTGTAGGAATCCGTATAGGTGTCGGCGTAGGAATCTTCCCAGTCGCTATCGGTGGGCAGGTCGTTGGGGATTTCCTGTTCCTGTTTGTCCACGGCACGATCGGCCACGTCGATACTGGCCGGCTCTTCGGTGCGGCTTTCGCTGCTGCTATCCGCGGCCGCGCTGGTTTCCACATCACCACGCTCACCACTTTCGTTTTCGCGGCGTTCGGCGGTGGACTCCGAGGCAGCATCTTCCGTGACTTCCAGCATAGGGTTGCTTTCCAATGCCTCCTGGATCTCAGTTTGCAGTTCTAGGGTGGAGAGCTGTAGCAGGCGAATGGCCTGTTGCAGCTGGGGGGTCATGGTCAGATGCTGACCGAGTTTAAGCTGTAAGGTTTGCTTCATTGATACGGTAATCGAGGCCTTTGTCAAAACCACCCGTGAGTGATTTTTTTGCCGGTGTTTTATGTCAGTCTACTCCAAACCTCGCAATGTTGAAGGCTTGACAACCAATTATTTTTTTATGTGTTCACAAACATTTTAGCGCATCGTTGCAAGCCTCAAAGTTTAAAGTCCTGCCCTAAGTAAACGTCCCGCACGTGAGAATCTTTAAGCACTTCTTCCGGAGTACCCTGGGCGATGACTTCGCCGGCATTCATGATGTAGGCGCGATGACAAATCCCGAGGGTTTCCCTCACATTATGGTCGGTGATCAACACGCCGATATCGCGTTCAGTTAAGTGATTGATTATGCGCTGAATGTCCAGCACGGAAATTGGATCAACGCCGGCAAAGGGTTCATCCAGCAGGATGAATTTCGGTTCCGTGGCCAGCGCACGGGCGATCTCTACCCGTCGACGCTCACCGCCCGAGAGGCTCATTCCCATCGAATCTCGAATGTGCCCGACGTGTAATTCTCCCAGCAGTTCGTCCAGCTTGGCTTGTTGTTGCTGTGGATTCAGATCCGCACGGGTCTGCAAAATGGCTCGCAGATTATCGGCCACGCTGAGTTTACGAAACACCGACGCTTCTTGCGGCAAATAACCAATCCCCAGTCGCGCGCGCGCATGCAGGGGATGGTGAGTGATGTCCTGCCCGTTCAGCTGGATCTGTCCCTGGTCACATTCCACCAGACCCACGATCATGTAAAAGCTGGTGGTCTTGCCCGCGCCGTTAGGCCCCAACAGCCCCACCACTTCACCGCTGTCCACTGTGAGTGAGACCTTTTTCACTACCTGTCGGGATTGGTACTGCTTGGCAAGATCGGTGGCGACCAGGGTGCTCATGGTGTCGTCGTGGCCTTTGCCGCACCAGCCTTTTTATTTTTGGGCTGCAGGGTAACAGTCACCCGCGGCTTGGCACCAGCATCACTATTATTGCTCCCCGCATTAGCCAGCACACGCCCGGCCTCGGGATCGTATTGAATGCGATTACCGCTGAAGCGGTTGCCGCCCTGCCAGAATTCCGCCTTGCCTAGCAGCAGTACTTGCTTACTATCGGCGTCGTATTCCATGCGCTGACTGACCCCACGCACCTCTTTTATATCGCCCACTTGCGGCGTCTGAGACGCTTGCGTTTTTTGTGCCTTTTGCAAATAGTGCACCGGTTGACCCTGCGCAATAATGCTCTGCAACTCGCCGTCTTTGGCGTACACCACCACGGTATCAGCACGCACCTCGATGCCACCCTGGCGCAACTGCACGTGGCCGGTGTAGGTCATCACGCCATGGGCTTCGTCGATCTCTGCCTTATCGGCTTCGATGTGAATGGGCTGTTCGGCGTCATCGCTATTGGCTAGCACCGGCGCACTCGTGAGTCCGATCACCGGCAGTAAAAAAAGAGCGAGGCATATTCTGTTAAGGCGCATAACGTCCCCGCACTTGCGACAGCAATGCCACCTGCCCTTCACGGAAATGCACTTGCAGTCCCACCGCACTCAAGCTGCTTTCAGCGCGCACGATGGTGATGGACTGATCGGTTTCCGCGTAATCATCCGCCGGCCACACATGCACATCACGGGTGCGAATTTGCAAATCCGGCGCCGTAGCGGTGTCCGGAAAACGCTGAATGAGCACCTTGCCGTTCAAGAGTATTTCCTCACTGCCATTTTCCGCGCGACCACTGTCTGCCACCACCGTCCAGCGCTGGCCATCGGGACGAAAGGCGGTAAATTGTGGCTGGGTAAGTTCACTGTGATCATCATCGGAGTAGTGTGCCATACGCGCGGCCTGGAGTTGATAACGTGGCCGTCCCTGATTGTCCAACACCTGCGTAGTGAAATTTTCCATGAAGGAATCCGGTGCATTCTGAGTCTGTAGAACTTGCTCCGGAGCCTTTTGTGGCTGCTCCTGAAACAACCAGACGCTTAGCCCGGCGACAAGGGCGACGAGCAGGGGGGCAAAGAATTTTCGTACAAAAAGAGGTAGCTGCATTCGGTATTTGATTGCCGTCCACACTACTGTAAATAAGGCTGCAGGGCACTGTCCAAGGTTCCCTGCGCTTCCATGATCAACTCACAGAGATCACGCGCTGCGCCCTGCCCACCGTTGTGCGGTGCCTGCCAATGGGCATGTTTGCTCACTAGCGGATGCGCATCATTGGTGGCCACGGCAAAGCCCACTCGCCGCATGATGGGCAGATCCACCACGTCGTCCCCCATGTACGCCACCTGTTCTGCAGTGAGCTCCAGCTTGGCAATTAATGCTTCAAAGGCCGGTAGTTTTTCCCGCTTGCCCTGATAGACATGCTCGATACCGAGGTTGGCCATGCGGTGTTCCACCACCTTGGAGCTTCGCCCGGTGATGATGCCCACCGCCACGCCACTGTCCTGCAGCATGCGCATACCGTGACCGTCGCGAGAATGAAAGGCCTTGTATTCCTGGCCGTCGTCACCGAACACCAGGCGGCCGTCGGTGAGCACGCCGTCTACGTCGAAGATCAGCAGTTTGATTTGTGCCGCGCGGGCGAGAATGTCTTTCATCTTAATTCCTGATTTTTTTGTAGCGAGGGCATTGTCCACCATGCCACTTCTACAGCATGGATATTGGTGGGCAATGCCCAACCTGCGAACTTGATGCTCAGCACTCAGTCCCTTTATGCCTCAAACAACTCCTGCGCGCAGCAGGTCGTGCATGTTAAGCGCGCCCACAGGTTGCTGATGATCATCCACCACCATCAGTGAATTGATCTTGAATGACTCCATCTGGCTTAGCACTTCCACTGCCAACTGTCGGGGCTGTGCGGTTTTGCAGTCGCGGGTCATTACCTCGGCGATGGTGGTTTCGTGCACGTTGACCTCGCCGTGATCCAGCACCCGACGCAGGTCACCATCGGTGAAGATACCCACCAGCTTGCCTGCCGCATCAACCACACCCGTCATGCCCAGGCCTTTTTTTGTCATCTCCAGCAAAGCGGCACTGAGTGTCGCGTTGTCGCCGACGCAGGGCATTTTATCGCCACCGTGCATGATGTCTTCGACGTGCAACAGCAGGCGTCGGCCCAGCGAACCGCCAGGATGAGACAGGGCAAAATCATCGGCGGTAAAGCCACGCTGTTCGAGCAGCGACACCGCCAGTGCGTCACCCATCACCAGCGCCGCGGTGGTACTGGAAGTGGGCGCCAAGCCCAGCGGACAGGCCTCTTTTTCTACACTCACATCGAGGTGCGCGTCAGATGCCTTGGCCAGAGTGGAATTTGGGTTGCCAGTGAGCGAAATAAGTGGCACGCCGAGGCGTTTAATCAGTGGC
Source organism: uncultured Ectothiorhodospiraceae bacterium (assembly GCA_964645165.1). Taxonomy (GTDB): domain Bacteria; phylum Pseudomonadota; class Gammaproteobacteria; order SZUA-152; family SZUA-152; genus SZUA-152. The sequence continues at coordinate 1,556 of CAZXZI010000101.1, read as the reverse complement.
AGAATGGTGAGGATTTCATCGGTCTCGCCGGAATTGGACAACGCCAGCACCACATCGGCGTCGGTGATCATGCCCATGTCGCCGTGGCTGGCTTCACCGGGGTGAACAAAAAAAGCGGGGCTGCCCGTGCTGGCCAGGGTAGCGGCGATCTTATCGCCAATGTGCCCTGACTTGCCCATGCCCAGCACCACGATGCGTCCTTCGCAATCGTACATAAACCGGCAGGCGTGAATAAAGTCGGGGCCGATGCGGTCGGCCAATGCCGTTACTGCCTGTGCCTCGGTTTCAATCACTGCCCGGGCGAGCTGTTCCAGTTTGCTATCGTACACACATTTCTCTCATATTTTACGTTTTAGAATTTCGCTGCGATGTTTAGCGCCCGACTTATCCCAAGCCGGTCATGCCCAGCCAGGTCATGTAGACGATGAAGGCAGTCAGTAGCAGGCCGCCTTCCAGCCGGTTAATGCGGCCGCGGCCTCTGAACCCGTAGGCCATCAAAAACAAAGCAACGGTTAATGCTACCACGACAGGAAAGTCGCGCTGCAATACCGCCGGATCGAGCATGCTCGGCGCAATGAGACCTGGCAGCGCCAGCACCGCCAGCAAGTTAAACATATTGGAGCCGATGACGTTGCCTACCGCCATGTCGTCTTCGCCCTTGAGCGCGCTCATCACTGAGGCTGCCAGCTCCGGCAGGCTCGTACCGATGGCGATAATGGTCAGGCCGATGACCAGGTCACTCACGCCCAGGGCCTGAGCAATATCCACCGCGCCCCACACCAGCAGTTTGGAACTGACCACCAAACCGACCAGGCCCAAAATTACCCAGAACGTCGCCTGCCTCGTACTGAGGTCGGCGGGGATCTCCTGGTCAAACTCGCTGCTGAGTGGATCTTCCGCAGCGCCTTGGACATTCCCCACCGCCGGCTGCGGGCGCTTGCCCAGCCAGATCATCCACACCACCAGCATACCTGTCGCACCCAGCAAAATGCCGCCATCCAGTACCCCCAGCTCACCATCCAACATCAGACCGCCCGCCAGCAGGGTTACCGCAAACAGTACGGGGAATTCACGGCGCAGAATACCAGAACCCACCGTCAGCGGCATGATCAACGCAGTTGCCCCCAAAACCAGTGCAATATTGGCGATGTTAGAACCAAGCGCATTACCCACACCCATCCCCGGATTGCCGCTGCTGGCTGCCATAGCAGAGACCAGCATCTCCGGTGCCGAGGTGCCAAAACCCATAATGGTCATGCCGATCACTAACGGCGGCACGCCCAGATTGCGTGCCAGCCCTGCCGCGCCATGCACAAACCGTTCGGCACTCCACACCAGAAAAATCAAACCACTCAAAACAGCCAACCACGGCATCAGCATCTATCCTGCGCCCCCAACAACGGCATTCACCACCGGCTCAACCGGGCATTCTGCAAACCAGTAGTTCAACACCAGCCCGGCGAAGATCACCGCGCCAAACCTGTGATTATTCAGAAAGGCCGTGAAGCAGCCTGCGGGATCACGACGGCGAATCAGCCACTGCTGGTACACCCCCA
>CAZXZI010000100.1:0-9949 GCA_964645165.1 uncultured Ectothiorhodospiraceae bacterium | reverse complement strand
CGCGGGGCAGGCTCTGACGGAAAAAAGTTAATGGGACAGCAGAGATATTTTAACTGATTATTTTAGAAAACCTTCATTTCCAAAAAGCACCGTTTTCCATTCATCACTGCTCAACAACCTGTGGCTAATCCACCGACGAAAACCTATGACTTTAGAGCTATGACAGAAATCTTGATTGATCGGACGTGCGGCCAAAAACATTTAGCGCGCTCAGGAACGCATTTTTACTTTTTTCTTTATTAATTAAATTTGTGCGGTGAATAGCTATAAAGAGTCACGAAATCTTCATGGAAATGTCACAGCACTGTAAGGAGCGCAACCTAATTTTAGCTCACGCGAATGGCGCACTGATGCCACGCGGTTTTTAGCTGCTTTTTTGACTACCCAATTGAGGAACACACATGAAACTGTTTAACAAAAAACGCCTTGTTGTCGCCATCCTGCTGGCTGGCAGTCAGGCGGCCACTGCCAGCACCGACGTCTTTTTTAATCCGCTGACGCAATCCGCTGCGGTTGCCCAGGTGCCGAATCACATCAACGAACTAAATTCGCCCTGGCAGGTGCCGGCAGGTCTCAGCTACAGCAACCTCACCAGTCTGCATGATATCGAGGCCGATGCCAGCCAGTCTACCGTGCGCGTACCCGGCATGGGCAGCAACGCATCCATGACCGACATGAGCGCCTTTGATCCCAGCGGTCGTTATATCTTTCTGCCGCATGAGACATTTATCGGCGCCGGTGTAACGCGCTACGATACGGTGACCGATCGCGCCGTCAACCTGTTCAAGGGTGACATGAACGGCGAACACGGTGACTGGAGCGACGACTTCGGCGCCCTCGATCCCGCTACCTGGACCCCCAACGACACGCTGCTGGTGGCTGAGGAATGGTCCGGCGAGGGTCGTGTGTTCGAGCTGATGAATCCCATGGTCGACGTGGAAGCCGGCGAAGCGGTTGAACTGCGCGAGCTGAACAACATCCCCAACGTCTCCCACGAAGGTCTGCGCTTCAATCACGACGGCACCGCGCTGTATTTCATTGATGAAGACAAGTCTGGTTCCGTCTACAAGTTCGTGCCGAGCGTGAAAGGCGATTACACCAAAGGGCAGTCCTTTGTCCTGTCGGTGAACGACTACGCCGGTGACCCGGCCGTCAACTGGAACGCGAGTGGCAACATCGGCGCCGTACGCACCGGCATGGCCAGCTGGGTACCGCTGACCGATGCCGAAGGCATGGCGCTGACAGCCACCGACCCCTTCCTCAATGGCCCCAGCCGCGGTGTTGCCCCCGAACTGATTCGCGGTGGTCGCGCTGCCGCTAACGAAGTGAACGGTACACCCTTTGGTCGTCCGGAAGATGTTGAAGTGGGCTATCTGGCCAGTGGCAACGAGGTGCTGTTCTTCAATGCCACCTCTGAACAAGCCGTCTACTCCGTGGAAGAAATGGACAACGGCAAGGCCATGGTGCGTCTCGCCGCCAGCGAAACGGCAACGCCAAAGAACCTGGGTTATGCCCCTACCACGGGCCACCTGAGTTCACCGGATAACCTGGCGCAGGACGCCCTCGGCAACATCTACATCGTCGAGGATAAGCCCAACGGTGACAACATCGGTGGAGATGTCTGGTTCCTCCGTGACACCAACAACGATGGCGTGGCTGAGTCCCTCGACCACTTCATGAGCCTGCAGGTCAAGGGTGCGGAAAACACCGGGATGATATTCAATCCGGCCAACCCCACGCAGTTCATCATCAACGTACAGCATCCAGAAAGCACCGACGTGCTGGATGGCCAGGGTGATGCTACCTGGATGATGGATCTCTCGGACATCGTTGCCCCACCCTGCGTTAAGGGTGAAAAACACGGTGACCGCGAGCGTGGCGAACACCATAAGGTGAAGACCTGCGACAAGCACAACAGCAGTAACTTCATCAAAAAGCTGATCAAGGCAGGTCGTTAAGCCCCACCTTAGTTACAGCCAACGAAAAAGGGCCTGAACGTTTCGGCGTTCAGGCCCTTTTTTATGGGCACGATTGCTCAGCTTCAATATTTGTTTAGAATTACTCTATGCAGTGGTATCAGTATGCGTCTCCTTTTTGTTTGTTGCGCCATTTTGTAGTTCAATTGAATTTACGCTAAATAATATGGCAACCCTGCGCATTTATTATGTGTCTAGTTATGATTAATAAATAGACGAATCAAACAGCTCTTTTCTAAGCATCTTCTCAACGGTATTTTTACGCATATATTTTTATCGCGTTTGCTATACAAACGCGACTTTTACAACCCCCTGTCAATGGAAGACTAAACAATGAAACTAAAACAAGTTACATTATCAACCACAACCCATGCTATTTTATTGATACTACTACTGACCATCATGCTTTCTGGCAATCTTGCAGCTGCACCAGCGGTCACAGGTGAACCCATCATTGTGCAACACATCGGAAAACTGGATTGGCCAGAGGATGACGCAGTAAGCACTGCCGTATATCACACAATTATCCGCCAACGACATTAACGACCTGCACGGTGATGTCAGTTGTGATCAGATCATTTCCACACCGGGCAATTACCACATGGCATTACGCGATACAATGAAGGGTCGACCGGACCTGGGGCTCACCGGATTACAGGAAACCTTGGAAACCGATTTCGATGTGACTGTTTGCTGGACGACTTCACCGCCGGTTTCGTTGCAACAAATTCCAGCCGCTGATCTGCAATTTAAAAACATCCATCTTAAAGGGCGCCCTGCGATCGCCATGGGATCCGGCAAAGTCATGAATGCTCTGGTCAGCAACGGTTACGTGGATGATGCAACACGTCAGCCTTTTCTTCGTAACTGCGGCAATGTCATTTTAGTAAGATCAAAAATGGCCAAAAAAATTCAAGATGTGTGTGACCTTGGTGGTAAAACACGCGTGGCCACACCAAACCCCACCATGTAAGGTGGTTCATTCGGTAATTTCTCCGGCACTATCTTTAAAGTTGCAGATCAAAATGACTTTGGTTGCGATGCCACTGAATTATTCGACGGCATCTTTGCGCAAGATGCATCAAGTATTGATACCAGTGCTTTTGCTAACCCCTACGATGTCGAAGATGTCATGGAGGAATTTGACGATAACAATAAACTTCGCTGGATTGCTTCATCGCGCATTATGCATCGCGATATTCCCTATGCGCTGTGCTATGACGAGGCAGACGCGAGCGTTATATTTTACCATCAGGCCAAATACCTGAAAAGGGAACTGGGGGCAACGGGTTGCCCGCTGGCCATCGTGCCCATAGGCGGTACTGAAGAAAATCCGCAGCCACTACCGGGTAACAAAATTGGCACTCTGCATATTGCCAAAGTCACCGGAACTTTCCCGGCCAAGGTGCTCGCTGCGCGTGACGTGATTTATGATTTTCTCACCGCCAGCCCTATTTGGACAACAATCATGGATGACCCAACCCCCTAGATCTATTCAGCATACATAAGTATTAAAAAAGGCCTGCACTTTTCAGCACAGGCCTTTTTCATGTCGGCCAGTTTCCTGACTTTCAATGAATATAATTAGTCAGTACGGCTAGTCACTTCCAACAAATGATAACCAAACTGGGTTTTCACAGGTCCCTGCACGGTGTTCAGATCAGCACTGAAAACCACCGCATCAAATTCCGGCACCATCATACCGGGGCCGAAGGAGCCGAGGTCACCACCGGATGCTCCGGAGGGACAGCTGGAATGTTCTTTCGCAACCGCAGAAAAATCCGCACCGCCTTCAATTTCATCTTTCAATTTCTGACACTGCCCTTCGCTGGATACCAGAATATGTCGTGCTGTTGCTTCTGCCATGATGTTCTCCACTGTAATAACTACTCAATTAAAAGGTGAGAAAGTATAACAGATCGGCAGGGAGTAAGAATTTCCGGCAAAAGAAAAGGGGGCACAGGCCCCCTTCACTCACAACCACTTGTGATACTTAACAAGTCTTAACGGATAATCAGATTACCATCTGTGCCCGCTTTAGGATCGGCATCTGGCTTGTTCATTAACACGGTGATGGCACCACGCAATGCTGCACTCATGGTGTGATCCACGATGGCATTGTTGGTAGAGCGGCCAGTAGGCGAAACAATATCAGTTGTCACCGCTTCAGAAACGGCAACACCGTAAGTGGCCACATCTTTAAGCATATTGTCAGGATTACCATTGATGTAAACGCGATCCCAGATACCCGCAATCGGATGGAAAGCCACCGGGTTGTTGATATTGGCATTCACAAAGTAAAGACGCACACGATCGCCAGGTTTGGATTGCAGCACTAACGAAGCAGCCGGATCATGCACAGGGTCATATTTGAACATCTTGCCATTGATCAACGAGCCTTCCGAACCTTCATTGCGAATCATGGCCTTGTAATTGTCGGCATCCGGGAAGTACTGGCCCTGGATCAACACGTACTCACGATCGGGTTTTGGGAAATCCTTGGTGTAGCCACCCTTAGGATCAACAATGATCACACCGTACATGCCACGGGCAATGTGCTGCGCCATGACACTGGCGCCGCAGTGATACATCCACACACCGGCACGTTTGGCCTTGAAGGTGAAATGCTTGGAATGACCTGGCTTGACCGGTGCGAATTCACCCAATACGTCCACCTCAGCTGCATGAAAATCGATGGAATGTGAATTCTTGTTGGTCTTTGGATTGATGAGCGTGAAATCAACGATATCGCCTTCGGTAACACGCACCACTTTACCAGGAATGGCGCCATCGAACGTCCAGGCAGGATACTTAGTCCCTTTATTATCGATTTCCACCGTAGTTTCCATCGCTTTCATGGTGACGTGTACCGTCTTGGCATGTGCTGCCTGCACTCCAACCAAGCCAATGGCCAAGGCCATGGCACTCATGGATAATTTTTTTAACATGATAATTCCCCTCACTCTTAGTTTAAACAACATAGCATCCCAGCAATACATGCCCATTCATCAGTAATTGGGCAAACAATCATTGCCAACTATTTCAAGTTACTAGCATTGACAAATTTTTCTCAGATATTTCACCAAATCACGAATTTCATCATCACTCAGGCTGTTGCCCCAGGGCGGCATCAACACAGACTTATCGATAGACAAACCACCTTTTTTGATGACTTTAAAAAGATCGGCGTCACTGCGACCCGCCATAGCCTTGGCGCTGGTGTGGTCGCGTGGTTGCACTGACATATCCTGCACATTGAGCCCCATACCATTGCCTGCCATGCCGTGGCATTGCCAGCAAAAATTCTGGTAATTCTCTTTTGCGCTTGTCGCCTCTGCAGAGATCACAAATAGTACCGACAACAGCAAGCATAAGAGCGAAAGAAGTTTATTTTTTCTCATTCCAATTCTCCTTTGCCAGCACCTGTAGGTACTGCACCATTTTCTGAATATTGGCTGCGGCGGTCTGTTTGTTGGGCATGGGGGTTTTGGGATTCCATGCCTGCGGGTTGGCGATAAAACTCACTAGATAATCTTCCTGAAAACGCTTGGCGGCAGTGTACATTTCCGGGCCGGAGAGCCCACCAAAATCAGGCTCGATTTCGTGACAGGCCATGCAACCGTTAAATTTATCAAACACCATTTCACCGAAGCTTGCAGAAATACTGCCGCCCTTAAAAGCTCCCGGCTTGATTAATGTGGCAGGCGCCTTGAGTTTCATCAGGGCTTCCACCACTCCTGTAGCTTCCTTTGTTGATAATGACAGGTGAGGCTTCAAAGTTTTTACATCGACCCTATCCCGCTTTTCACCTGGTTTAATATGCTGGTTATAGTGGTAACCAGCAGGCCGGATACGTTGTGGTTTGACCAACCACTTTTTCAACCATGCACTTTTATATTTTGATCCAGCGTAAAATAGATCCGGGCCTTTACGTTGCCACAATTCCTGTACCGTCTGTGCAGGTGAGCCGCTAATGGCGTGACAATTCGCACAACGTTCCTGAAGGATGGTCACACCGTCATCTGCCAGTGCTGTACCAGCAACCATAAACCCAACAAACAAGAGCAAATATTTCATATTATGTCCTATGTTACGGACTCAATCCCGATGCCGACGACGTTCACGAGTAAGCGGTACACCTTTGAATCGTGGACTTTCAATTAAACCGTAACCTTTTTTCATCGCCTCGCTAAAGAAAAAATCCGGGTCATAATTGATGTCTTTCCACACATACCAGTCATCCATGGGAGTGCCGTCGTATTCCATCACGGTGATCGGGCCGCCAGGGAATTTGCCGCGTGCGGTGACATGTTTGTCGACGTGATCATGAAAGATAAACCGGCCTTCATCGTGATTGGCGCGGATAATCGCGTCGTAACGTTCGCCGGGACCGATCAGAATTGTGTCAACAAAATAGGGATTTGGTAGCGGCAAACCATCCTTGTGGGTAATGAGCATGTCGTGGCCGTGAGAATGCATGGCATGGATCCCATCACCGGCGCCGATGAAACGCACTCGCACCACATCGCCGGTTTTCATGCGCAGAGGTTGAGTCATGGGGAAAGATTTTCCGTTAAGTGAGAAATAATCGTCCACGTCATAGGGCGTGGCACCTTCACCGAATTTATCGGCATGCTTACTCTCCCAGGTGGAGAGCATCATGATCACGTCTTTGGTGACTTCCTTTTCGATGGGCAGCGGATTTTTCGGATCAACGATCAACGGCCCCCACATGCCACGGATACCCACATGCTCGTTGACGTTGACGTGGCAGTGATACCAGAGGCTGCCAACGCGATCAGCCTTGAATTTATAAGTGAACGTGTCGCCGGGCTTGATCGCTTCCTGGGTGATGCCCGGCACACCATCATTGCGCCAGCTATTGGTTTGATAGATGCCGTGCCAGTGAATGGTGTGAGATAAGGTGGTGTTGTTGGTGACATGAATCACTAGGTCGTCACCTTCCTGCACATGAATCAGCGGACCCGGCACCTGGCCGTTAAAAGCGAACACCTTGTACTTCAGATCAGGAGCAACATCCACCACAGTCTCGTCGATAGTCATGGACATCTCGCGTTTGGCGGCCAGTCCCAGGTTGCTGAATCCCAGGACGATGCACAGCAAAAACAGGCTCAATACCTGTCGAATATTTTTCCGGTTTTTGTAGTCGGTTTCGGCCATAAAAGTCCCCTCCAAAATAAAATACCCTATGGGTAACACACAGCTTTTATTATAATGTATTGGATATACATTTTTAGACACCCTATATCCTTTTGTCAAGTAAGGGTTTAAAAAATGAGAAAAAACGAGATAAACTTCTATTTTTATTGGATAAAAACATTTCCATATTTTCATATGGTAATAATAGGCGCGCAATGATGAATAAACCCTGAATAAATACTGGAAATATACACCTCGACGTTGCCCCCATTTCCTCCCACGTCAAGGGACACAGTGGGTATAATTCGCCCTCATTAAAAAACACACAGGCGCGACCGCCATGAGCAAAACTCAATGAGCAATCCTAAAACGCAACGCGAATTCATCCCCCTCAACATCGCCGTGCTCACCGTCTCAGATACCCGTACCGAGGATGAAGACACTTCAGGGAAGGTGCTGGTGGCTCGGCTAGAAAATGCTGGCCACCGCCTGGCGGAAAAGGCCATCACCCCTGACGATATTTATCAAATTCGTGCCGTGGTTTCGCGTTGGATCGCGGACTCCAAAGTAAACGTGGTGATTAGCACCGGCGGAACCGGCGTCACTGGTCGCGACGGCACACCCGAGGCCTTTCAGCCGCTGCTGGAAAAAGAAATTGAAGGCTTTGGTGAAATGTTCCGCATGATTTCCTTTGACGAAATCAAAACCTCGGCACTGCAATCACGCGCATTGGCCGGCGTCACTAACGGCACCTACCTGTTCTGTCTGCCCGGTTCTTCCGGCGCCTGCAAAACCGGCTGGGATAACATTATCAAAGATCAACTGGATCACCGCACTGCACCGTGCAACCTGGCCATGCTGATTCCACGCTTGAAAGAACGGTAGGCTTCACATTATGGGATCTGTCGGTATCAAAACAGTTTTTTATGCTGTAGAAGGCCTTGTGGCGCTCAGTTTTATTGGCGCCATTATCTACGTTTGGAAACAAACTCGTAAAAACAAACATCAGCGACACGCACATAAGGTCGTTGATTCACTGGGCGTAAAATACTTGTGTGATATTGTCTTGCCTGATGGCATCGAAGGCCTGGTTTTTATTGACTATTTACTGTTAGTGCCCGGTGGTTTTGTCGCCATAGATACGCAGCACAGTGAAGGACATTTATTCGGTGGTGAAACGATTGACCAGTGGTCACAGGTCATCAACAACAAAACCTATAAATTTAATAATCCTTTGTATGCCATCCAAAGTGCCCGTCAGGCTGTTTTATGGAACCTACAACATAACGCCGATTTGGAAAGTCTCTCACCAAACACACCGTGGCAGGTACAAGGTTGGGTTACCTTTTCCAACACGGGAAATTTCCCTAAAGGCATCCCTACGCAAGTCAGTATGATTGATGAATTAAAAACTAATCTTGCCCCCGTGCTTAGCGACAAAAATACATCCGATGAAAACTTACATAACGCCTGGCGTATTTTGCAAAATATTTCCAGCACTACCCAGAAAGAGAACCGCCACTGATTATTTCTGCTGCGCAATCATTGCCAGTGATTTCTTTCTGCGCCACCAACGCCTCAAACCAGTCTGTGACAGGCTAAACTGACTACCATTGCAAGCACACAGCGTGAACTTGTTGATTTGTTTGCGTCGCAAGGCATTCAATAAAGGCAAAAACCACTCGTGTTGCAATACACGTACTTGCTGAATCCACGCCTGTGTTTCTCCCTTTTGCCAATGACGAAACAAACCGTCCAACACCAGCAAATGCTCGCCAGGGGAAATGCTCTCGTTTAACCATGTCGTTGCATTTACTGGTAGCTGTTTTCGTGGCGTACTTGAAAGCGCGGCCAACCCCAGGCTCACCGGCTCATCACTCCACAATTTGCTCCACCGACTGTGTTTGATAACCGGCGTTTTTCCACTGCCCCAAAACCATAGACTACTCACCACTGGTTGCCCGTTGAGCTGTCTTTGTTGATTCACGGCACTGCTGTGCAAGACCATTTGTATTTCATTCATCAAACACTGCCATTGTTTACCATCGTTACCTTTGGGTAGGTAATCTGCAATGGAATGGCCACACACCTGCGCCAACGGAGAAGTACGCAGCTTTGGCATACTCGCTTGATGAAGGTACCAACGCGCAGGCGAACAGGCTTCAATGAACCAGCCATCCCGTGCAAACTGTGTATTCAACTCCGCAACCAATTGATCGGCCTCGGCTTGCGATATCGATAAACTCTCAGGCCCCATCAATACCAATTGATCCCGATCTGGAATTAACTGTACTGGATCAGCACGCAAGCGCCACGCAGATTCTATTTTTCCCGTATCTCCCACATGTGACACCGCAGCCACGGGTAGATCAACATCGGCTATTCGGTCTACGCCGAAAAGTTGAAACAACGTAGTGTCAATATTCGTGCCCGGAAAATCTTGTCGCTGAGCGCGTGAAAAAAACCATTCAAGTTCAGGCAAACGTCCCATTTGCACAAATGCAGATTCAGTTTCCATCGACGATAAATCCAACAGACCTGGCAATACCAATGTGCAACCCCGTTCCGGTGGATATTGATTTTCACTTGTTGAGTTCTGATTTTTGCTCATAGCATCAGGTGTTTTGTCGACAGAGAAACATAGCGTCGCCGTAACTAAAAAAACGATAACGCTGCTCAATAGCATGTTGATACGCCGCCTTTACCGCATCAAAACCAGCAAAGGCACTCACCAGCATCAACAGCGTTGATTCGGGTAAATGAAAATTAGTGAGCAGAGCATCGACGACATTGAAAGAGTAACCCGGTGTGAT
>CAZXZI010000099.1:0-9980 GCA_964645165.1 uncultured Ectothiorhodospiraceae bacterium | reverse complement strand
GGGCATCGGGCAGCCAGGTGTGCATGGGCACCAGCCCCACCTTGGTGCCGTAACCCACCAGCAGGAAGACGAAGGCGATGGCCATCACCACCGGCTTCAGCTCGGAACTGTGTTGGGCCAGCACACTCCACAGCAGAGCCTGTTCCGGATCCGCAATCACCTGGGCGGCGGCAAAATAGAGCAGCACGGTGCCGAACAGAGCCAGGGCGATACCGACGCCGCAGACAATGAAGTACTTCCACGCGGCCTCGATGGCCTCGGGGGTGCGGTACAGGCTGACCAGCAGCACGGTGGCCAGGGTCGCCCCCTCCATGGCCACCCACAGCACCCCCAGGTTGTTGGTGGACAGCGCCAGCTGCATGGTGAACAGGAATCCCTGGTAACTGGCGTGATAGAGTCGCATGCGGCCGTCGGTCAGTCGCCCGCTGGCGCGTTCCTGAGCCATGTACGGGCGGGAAAACAGTGCGGTGGTGGCGCCGACAAAGCCGGTCAGGGTGATCAGGTAGACATTGAAACTGTCCACGTAAAACTGACCCGCCTCGCCACCCAGCACCCCGTTGTGCAGCACGCCCCAGGCCAGCCACAGGCTCGCGGCGAAGGCGGCCAGCGCCGCCCAGACGTTGAAGGTTTTGGCCCAGCCGTGCTGACCCATCAGACCCAGCAGGATGCAGCTCAACAGCGGGATGCCGAGGGTGAGTTGCAGCGCGATCACTGGTCGCTTTCCGCCAGGCGATTGAGCTGACCCACGTCCAGCGAGTCGATGCTGTCGCGGATATGAAAGAAGAACACGCCAAAGATCACCGCCGCCACCAGCACGTCAAAGGCAATGCCCAGCTCGACCACCATGGGCATGCCGTGGGTGGCTGCCACGGCAGCAAAGAACAGGCCGTTTTCCAGCGACATGAAGCCGATGACCTCGGACACCGCCTTGCGCCGGGTGATGAGCATCAGCATACCCATCAACACAACCGACATGCTGATGGCAATGGTGTTGCGGGTAATCGAGGCGCTCAGCTGGTGGATGGGCAGGGTCACGTAATAAGAGAAGATCACCAACGCTGCGGCGACCATCAGCACCAGCGCCGGGTGTTCCACGGTGTGGGCCTCGCGGTCGATGCCCAGGCGTCGTACCAGACGATGCAGCAGCCAGGGAATGAACAGAACCTTGATGGCGAAGGTGAGCGCGGCCGAAAAATACAGGTGATGGGCGCCGCTATCGTAGGCCACGAAGGCCGTGGTCAGCGCTACCAGCAGACCCTGCCAAGCGAACACGTGGATCATCGACAGCACCCGGTTCTGCGCCAGCAGGGCAAAGGAGGAAAACAGGATCATCGCCGCCAGGGTGAGTATGGCCTGCTGGTAGAGGGGCAGTTGGGTCAGCATGGTGCCGCCTCCGGGCCCAAAACCTCCAACGCCAAGACGCCAAGACGCAAAGGAAAGACAAAAATGTCCTGATTCATTCCATACCCGTCATTACGGCGCACGACCGCATGGACGCGGGAGGTAGAGCAACGCATGGAGCCGTTGCCGAGGCCGGAATTCATTTTTTTCAAGGCACGGGATCCTGGCCTGTGCCGGGGCGACGAAATGCCCTGGCCTGCCACATAAAGACCTCTGCGTCTTCGCGTCTTTGCGTTGAAATCCTTTTCCTCCTTTACCAGAAAAAGCATCACGCCACCTCCAGGATGATATGGCTCAACAGGCCGATCAGCGCCAGGGTGAGTGCCAGGGTGAGAAAGGCCGGTACGCGGAACAGGCGCATCTTGGCCAGCACCGTCTCGCCTAGCGCCAGGGCCACCCCCAGCACCAGCAGTTTGCCCACAATCGCCGCGGCGGCGATGAACAGGGGCATGCTCTCCAGCCGTGTGGCGATGCCCCAGGGAAAGAAGATGTTGGCGATGAGCACGCCGTAGATCAGCAATTTGAGCTGCGCCGCCCACTCCATCAGCGCCAGGTGGCGGCCGCTGTATTCGAGGATCATCGCCTCGTGGATCATGGTCAGTTCGAGATGGGTGGCGGGATTATCCACCGGCACCCGGCCGGTCTCTGCCACTGCCACCAGGATCAGACTGAGCAGGGCGAACAACAGCGACGGACGCAGCACCAGGCCGTCGGCGAGGATGTGGCCGATCACTGTGGACAGGTTTGTGCTGTTCGCCACCATAGCCAGGGTGAACACCGCCATCAACATGGCCGGTTCGGCCAGGGCGGAGAGGGTCATCTCGCGCGAGCTACCCATGCCGCCGAAGACGGTGCCCACGTCCATTCCCGCCAGAGCGAGAAAGAACCGTGCCAGGGCGAAGAAGCCGGCCAGCACGATCACATCGGCAATGGCCGCGGTGGGCAGGTTCACGGCCAGCAATGGCACTACGGCGGCCGCCATTAGGGTGGCGCCGGCAACAATGTAGGGGGCGACGCGGAACAGCGGTGAGGCATTGTGCGCCAACAAGGCTTCTTTACCGAACAGCTTGCGCAGGTCGCGGTAGGGCTGCAGCAGGCTGGGTGAACGCCGGTTTTGTAGCCAGCATTTGACCCGCTTCACCCAGCCGGCGAACAACGGTGCCAGCAGTACGAAGCTGATAACCTGTAGCAGAGCCAGCAGCCAGGCGTCCAACTGCGCGCTCATGTGATCACCCACAGCAGGATGATGAGCGTGATGAAACTGTAAGCCAGATAATGGCGCAGATGGCCGGTCTGAATGAGACCGACCCGGCGAGATGCGGCGTGGATCAGCCGGGCGATGGGTGTGTAAAACCAGGCCCAGGTAATGTCTTCGATCTGTAGCTGGTGACGCAGTTGGGCAGGCTCGAGCGGCAGGCCGGGACGCGGTTCGCGCTCCACCGTCTCGCTGATCCGCCAGAATGGCGCAAAGATACGGCGGATGGGCATGGCGAAGGCGTTGGCACCGTATTGCATACGGTTGGTGAGCCCACCGAAACCACAATCCCAGATCTCGCTACGCCCCAGTTGTGCCCACCCCCGCGGGCGTAGGAACAGATACACCGCGGCCCAGGCACCCAATGCCAGGAGGATGCCCAGCAGTACCAATGGCGCGCCGTAGGAGGCGGTATCGCTGGAAATCGGCGTCAGCCACAACCAGCCGTGGGCCGTCGCCGCCGGCAGGCTGTGCCCGGTGATGCTCAGAGTGACGTGGTCAAGGGCGGTGACGACAAAGGCCGGAAACACGCCGGACAACAGGCACAGCACGGCTAACAGGGCCTGGGCCAGGATCATGCCTCGGCTGGCCTCATGGGTGCGACGCACCCGCCGCGAACGGGGGCGACCCAGAAAGGCCACGCCGTAGGCCTTGACGAAGCAGGCCGCTGCCAGGGCCCCGGTGAGCGCCAGCACGGCGGCGGCGATGGGGATCACCGCGCGCAGTACGCCGCTCTCCAGGTTGGAGATCTGCAGGGCGGTTTGAAAGGTAAGCCACTCGGAGACAAAGCCGTTGAAGGGGGGTAACGCCGAGATGCTGATGCAGCCGACGAGAAAGAACAGCCCGGTCCAGGGCATGCGAATCAGTAGTCCGCCCATGCGTTCCAGGTCGTGTTCATGGCTGCGATTCAAAATCGCGCCTGCACCGAGAAACAGCAGGCCCTTGAACAGGCTGTGGTTGAGGGCGTGATACAGGGCGGCCACCAGACCCAGGGTGCCGAGCACAGGGAAGTCGCTGCCGTAAAAGATCATCGACAGGCCAAGGCCAATGAAGATGATGCCGATATTCTCCACCGAGCTGTAGGCCAGCAGCCGTTTGAGATCGTTCTGCACCAGGGCGTAGAGCACGCCGAATAACGCAGTGATGCTGGCGATGATCAGCAGCGCCACGCCCCAGCCCCAGTGCGGGTTACCGATGAGGTCGAAGACCAGGCGGATGAAACCGTACACCGCCACCTTGAGCATCACCCCGGACATCAGCGCCGAGATATGCGACGGCGCCACCGGATGGGCATCCGGCAGCCACACGTGGATCGGCACCAAACCAGCCTTCATTCCAAAGCCCAGCAGGCCGAGGGCAAAGGCGATGGAGGCCCAGGTCAGACTCAGGGGGGCGGCGCGCATGGCATCGAAACTCATGCCACCGCCAAAGCCAGCCAGCACACCGAAGCTGAGTAGGATACACAGCCCGCCGATTTGCGCCATCAACAGATAGAGAAAGGCGGCGCGGCGGTTGGCAGCATTTTGGTGCTGGAAAGCGACGAGAAAGTAGCTGGACAGGGACATCAACTCCCAGGCCACCATGAAGGCGAAGGCGTCGTCGGCCAGTACCACCAATTGCATGCCCGCGATGAACAGGCCGGTGGCAAGACCCAGTACCGCCAGTGAATAGGGGCTATGGCGGTACTCGCGCACGTAGCCGGGGCCGTACAGGCTTACCGCAAAGGTGCCGATGCCGATCAGTGCGAAGAAAAACCCGGCCAGGGCATCGAGCCGCAGATGCCAATGTAGCCAGGGCAGACCCAGCGGCCACTGCGCCGTGAAAACCTGATCGCCGAGCAGCGTCTGCAGCCCGACGATGATGGAAGCTAAACCCGCTAAGCCGAGTAAGGGGAAGGCCATGCGTGGCAGCACCCAATCCGCTCGTCCCGCGGCAATCGAGACCAGCGCCGAGCCCAGGCTGCCAGCCAGGGAGAGGGAAAGCATGAAGAGAGGGTCGTTGATCACAATGGTCTATTCTCTTAAGCGCACGCCGCGACCACCCATAGGGCTCGCGGCACCCTCGCCGACCAGCTCCATTCCAGCGTGTTCCAGGGCGTCCACTACCTTCATTAGTGAGCCGACATTGCCACGCACCTGGCCGTCACTGGCCTCCATGCGCTGGATGGTAGGTAGGGACAGGCCAGCCGCTTCGGCCAGTTGGCGCTGGTCCCAGCCGAGCAAGGCGCGGGCAGCACGCATTTGGGCAGAAGTAATCATCTTTTAGATATGTATCTCGATATATTAAACATGAGTTATAAGCGTTTATATAAGATAATAGAAGTTTTGTCTATAATCAAGCTTGGTGGCGATAGCCTTGCTCAGAAATCCCCATGTGCATATAAGTGCTGCTGATTGGGGGCTTTGGGAAAATCAGTGTATTATTATGTGTTTATTTTCCCCGCAGCTTAGCAGCGACGAGGTCTTGGGAGGAGAACGGAGCGTTGGGCATCAACAAGATCAATTACAAAACGATCCTTGCCGGTGTTCTGTTTGTGATGCTCGGCCTATTCCTTGCCAGCGTGGTGCCCAGCATCGAAGTGGCTTGGGTGACGGGCATTCTGTTATTGACGATTTTTTTGTTTGCGTTTGAAGTTGTAAGCGTGGATGTGGCCGCCGTGAGCATTATGGTGACCCTCGGGCTCACCAGCTTGCTGGCACCCATCATGGGGCTGGATAAGGGCTTGGTGAATCCGCAGCACCTGTTCAATGGCTTTTCCAGTAATGCGGTGATGTCGATTATTGCGGTGATGATTATTGGTGCGGGGCTGGACAAAACCGGGCTGATGAGCAAAGTCGCGGCGTTCATTCTTAAAGTGGGTGGCACCAGCGAGAAGCGCATTATTCCGATTATCTCCAGCACCGTGGGCATCATCTCTTCGTTTATGCAAAACGTGGGTGCAGCGGCGTTGTTCCTGCCGGTGGTCTCCCGTATCTCGGCGCGCTCCGGTCTGCCCATGTCGCGCCTGCTGATGCCCATGGGCTTTTGCGCCATTCTCGGCGGCACGGTGACCATGGTGGGTTCCAGCCCGCTGATCCTGCTCAATGATCTGATTCTGACCTCCAACACGGCGCTGCCGGAAGCCCAACAGATGCGCACCTGGTCGTTGTTTTCGGTGACCCCGGTGGGCCTGGCGCTGATGGTCACCGGCATTCTCTATTTTATGTTAGCCGGCCAGTTTGTATTACCGGTTACTGAGAAACAGGATGTGGGTTCGGCCACCAGTGCAATGGATTATTTTCAGAATACCTATGGCCTGGATTACGCATTGTTTGAAGTCTCCGTGCCGCCGGAAAGCCCGCTGGTGGGACACATGCTGGACGATGTGGAGCATGCGTACAAAATTCGGGTGATTGCTTCACAGCGTGGCCCGACAGATTTGCGCATTGGCCCCGGAGGTTTGGCGCGCGATGTGGGTATCGAAGCCAACAGTGTGCTGGGCATTCTTGCTTCGCCGGAAAACCTCAATGCCTTCGTGAAAAAATTTGCCTTAAGTTTGCACGCCGACCTTCTGACATTTTCGGAATCACTGGCGGCCACCAAGGCCGGTATTGCGGAAGTGGTTGTGCCGCCCGGCTCTCATTTGATCGGCCAAAGTGCGCGCGATGTGTGGATGCGAAAAACCTACGGCATCGCCATGGTGGCATTGCACCGCAATGGTGAAACCCTGCGTGAAGGTGAAGGTATTCGTGACCTGCCCCTGCAAGCCGGTGACACCTTGGTGGTGCACACCACCTGGGATGCCTTTGCGCATTTGCGTCACAACAAAGATTTTGTGTTGGTGACCACGGAATACCCACACGAAGAATCACGCCCCAACAAAGTAGGCGCAGCAGTATTTTTCTTTGCGGTAGCGTTGTGTTTGGTGTTGTTTACCGACTTACGTTTATCGGTGGCGCTGCTAACCGGTGCGCTGGGAATGATTCTGTCCGGTGTGATAAAGATCGAAGAGGCCTATGCGGCCGTGTCGTGGAAGACCGTCTTCCTGCTTGCCAGTTTAATTCCTTTGGGGCTGGCCGTGGAAACTACGGGCACCGCCAAGTGGATCGCTGAACAAACCTTGTCGGTGGTGGGCGACATGCCTATTTGGGTGATCCAGGCTTCAGTAGCGGTATTGGCCACGTTCTTTACCTTGGTGATGTCCAACGTGGGCGCCACCGTGTTGCTGGTGCCGTTGGCGGTGAACATTGCCATTGGCGCAGGCGCTGACCCGGCCGTGTTTGCTTTGACCGTGGCCATTGCCACGTCCAACTCTTTTCTGATTCCCACCCATCAAGTGAATGCGCTAATCATGGGGCCGGCGGGTTACCGAGTTCCCGATTTTATGAAGGCGGGTGGTATCATGACCTTGCTATTTCTCGTGGTGATGCTGCTGATGATGAACATTATCTTTTAATCACCACGACATCGACTGTACATTTTCAAGGAAACTTTGATGCAACATGTTACTGAGCCTTTGGTTTGGAATTCCGCAATGATGGTTTCCGCCATTGTTTTGGCATTAACCTTCATCGGCATTTTTACCGAAGGCGTGCATGGGTTTCACCGCGCCAAATTTGCCATGGCAGGTGCGATAGTGATGGTCGCAGTGGGTCAGTGGTTTGGTTTTTACAGTCCTCAGTTGGCGGTGGAAGCCATCGACTGGAACGTGGTTTTTTTGTTGGGTGCGATGATGACCATCGTTGCCATTATGATTCCCACCGGGGGCTTTCAGGCATTGGCTTACCGCTTAGCCGACATCAGTAAAGGCCGAATGTTTTTATTGCTCGCCATGCTGGGCACGGCGGTAACGCTTATCTCGCTGCTCCTGGATAACGTTACTACCGTGGTAATTTTTGGCCCACTGATTGTGCTCATCTGCCAGGCATTAAAGGTAAACCCGATTCCGTATTTATTGGCTGCCGCGTTACTGTCGGACACCGGTGGTGTTGCAACCCTGGTGGGCGATCCGCCAAATCTGATGATCGGCTCAGCGGCTGAAATTGATTTTAATACCTTCTTTTTGCACATGGGGGGTTTGGTGCTGGTGGCCTGGTTTGCCATTTTGTTTACCCTGAAGATCTTGTTCCGAAAAGAGCTGGCTGTGATCCCACAGCAACAATCATTTGATCACACTGGCCATATCAAAGACCCGCAAACCTGGAATGCTTCACTGGTAGTGCTTGGGCTCATGGTGGTGTTGTTTATTTTTCATCACGCCTTGCACTGGGATGCCTGGTTTGTGGCTGCGCTTGGCCTGACTTCATTGGTGCTGTTACGCCCCAATGTCGATATGGATGAATCATTTGCCGATGTTGAAATGACGTTGTTGATCTTTTTTATCTCCCTGTTTATTTTGGTGGGTGGTGTTGAGCAGAGTCACTTTCTGGAATACCTCGGTCAGTACATTCGCCCCTTCGTGGTTTCCGATCTTATGTTGGCCTCTATCCTGTTGATGTGGGCAGCAGCGATTCTGTCGGCAATGATTGATAACATTCCCTTCACCGCAGCAATGGTGCCAATCATTCTTGGTATGGAATCACAAGGCATTAACGTTGCACCATTATGGTGGTCGCTGGCGGTGGGCGTGGGCATGGGCGGTAACGGGACGCATTTAGGCTCTACTGCGAATGTGTTTATCGTTACGCTATCGGAACGTATTGCCAAGGATAACAACGACCCCAGTCTCGCGATCACCCCTGGCATGTGGTTCAAAAAAGGCACACCCGCAATGATTGTAACGCTGGCCACTTCCTCGGTGGTGATGTGGTTGTTTTTTGACTTTTTTAGTAAGCCCATTCACTGATCGTATTTTTGAACACAACGCTTAGGTTGATCGCTTGAAAAATTTTATTGTTTTTTGTCTAACGACTATCAGTCTGCTTTTATTGCCTGGCCTGGTTTTGGCATCCGGTAGCGGTGCTGAACCACTGGACCTGACCCAACACACCGTTGGTTTTGCGGCGCTGGCGATTTTTGCGCTCGCCTATGTTTTTGTTATGGCCGAAGAGTTCACCCATCTGCGCAAGTCCAAACCGGTAATTCTGGCTGCGGGTATTATCTGGGCGATGATAGCAGCGGTGTACGTTAACCACGGTATGCCGCATCAGGCCGAAGAGGCAGTGCGGCATAATCTGGTGGAGTACGCTGAACTGATGTTGTTTTTGTTGGTGGCAATGACTTACATCAATGCCATGCAAGAACGTCAGGTGTTCGATGCGCTGCGTTCCTGGTTAATTCGCAAAGGCTTTGGTTTTCGCCAATTATTTTGGTTGACGGGTGTGCTGGCTTTTTTTCTTTCACCCATCGCAGATAATTTAACGACAGCGTTGTTGATGTGCGCCGTGGTGCTTGCCGTCGGAGGCGACAACAAACGTTTTATCAGCATCAGTTGCGTCAACATCGTAGTGGCGGCAAACGCCGGTGGCGCTTTTAGTCCCTTTGGCGATATCACCACCTTGATGGTGTGGCAGGAGGGTAAGGTCGACTTCTGGACATTCTTTCTATTATTTGTGCCTTCGATGGTTAATTTTCTGGTGCCTGCGGCGATTATGCATTTTGCGATTCCCAATGGGCAACCGGCCACTAGCGATGAGCGGGTGGTGATGAGACGTGGCTCTGTATTTATTATCATTCTGTTTTTACTAACGGTGGCGACGGCCGTCGGCTTTCATAACTTTCTACATCTACCGCCGGTCATTGGCATGCTCACCGGTTTGGCCTACCTACAGTTTTTTGGTTATTACCTGAAACGAACCCATCATCACACGGTTGATTTTAATGAAAGTCGCGCGGGAGATATTGTGCCGTTCAATGTGTTCAGCAAGGTAGCGCTGGCCGAGTGGGACACCTTATTATTTTTTTATGGCGTTGTGTTGTGCGTGGGCGGCCTGGGTTTCATCGGTTACCTGGGGCTGGCCTCGGATGTGATGTACACCCAGTGGGGCGACACCAATGCCAACGTGGTGGTCGGCTTATTGTCCGCCATTGTAGATAATATTCCGGTGATGTTTGCAGTGCTGACCATGAACCCGGATATGTCCCAGGGTCAGTGGTTGTTGGTCACCCTCACCGCAGGCGTCGGCGGCAGTTTGCTTTCCGTGGGTTCCGCGGCTGGCGTGGCGCTGATGGGACAGGCGAGAGGTATGTATACCTTTTTTGGTCATCTCAAATGGACACCGGTGATTGCGCTGGGTTATGGCGCGAGCATCGGCACACATCTGTGGCTGAATACCCACTTGTTTTAATTATTGACCGATTGTCTGTTATTAATCCGGTTACATTTTAGACTGGATTAATAGTGCGG
>CAZXZI010000098.1:0-10039 GCA_964645165.1 uncultured Ectothiorhodospiraceae bacterium | reverse complement strand
GATGGCTTCGAGATACTGTTCGTCACTCAACAGCTGGAATTTTTCCAGCTCGGTCATGCCCGGGTTCACCACCACGAAGGCTTCAAAATAAAGCACACGTTCGATGTCACGCAGGGTCATGTCCATTAACAAGCCAATGCGCGAAGGCAGGGACTTGAGGAACCAGATGTGCGCTACCGGACTGGCCAAATCGATATGCGCCATGCGTTCACGACGCACTTTGGCCAGCGTCACTTCAACGCCACATTTTTCGCAAATCACACCGCGATGCTTGAGGCGCTTGTATTTGCCGCACAGGCATTCGTAGTCTTTGACCGGGCCAAAAATCTTGGCACAGAACAGACCGTCGCGTTCAGGCTTAAACGTACGATAGTTGATAGTCTCCGGCTTTTTCACTTCACCGTAGGACCATGAACGAATTTTGGCAGGCGAGGCCAGACCGATGCGAATCGCATCGAAGTCCATTACCTGACCCTGGTTACGCAAAATTTTGAGTAGATCTTTCATTGTTTCTCCACCTTTAAGAACCGATGACTTTTTCAGTTAAACCTTTAGTAAAACTAAAGTCGACGATTAGCGATCTTCTTCCAGTTCAATATCAATACCGAGCGAGCGAATTTCCTTAACCAACACATTGAAGGATTCGGGCATGCCCGCCTCCATGTGATGATTGCCATCCACAATGTTTTTGTACATTTTGGTACGCCCAGCCACGTCATCCGATTTCACGGTCAACATTTCCTGCAAGGTATAGGCAGCACCGTAGGCTTCCAGTGCCCACACTTCCATTTCACCGAAGCGCTGACCACCAAACTGTGCCTTACCACCCAACGGCTGTTGAGTAACCAGACTGTACGGACCCGTGGAACGGGCATGCATCTTGTCATCCACCAAGTGGTTGAGTTTGAGCATGTACATGTAACCCACGGTGACCGGGCGATCGAACCACTCACCGGTGCGACCATCGATGAGTCGGGTCTGGCCACTGTCAGGAAGATCGGCCAAACGCAACATACGACGGATTTCTTCCTCGTCAACACCATCAAATACCGGCGTTGCCATGGGCACACCCTTGCGCAGGTTGTGACTCATTTCCATCACTTCACCATCATTGAGTGATTTCAGGTCAACGGCCTCGCCCACACCACCATTGTAGATTTCATCGAGGAAGCCGCGAATTTCTTTTGGCTTGCCAGCGTTGTCGATCATTTTACCGAGCTTCAAACCGAGGCCACGTGCCGCCCACCCTAGATGAGTTTCTAGCACCTGTCCCACGTTCATACGTGAAGGCACACCCAAGGGATTCAACACCACATCTACCGGGGTACCATCTTCACGGTGCGGCATGTCTTCTTCCGGCACGATCATGGAGATAACACCCTTATTACCGTGACGGCCGGCCATTTTGTCACCTGGCTGAATGCGCCTACGCACCGCCATGTAGACTTTAACCATTTTCAACACGCCTGGCGCCAGATCATCACCCGAGGTAATCTTCAGGCGTTGCTCTTCAAACTTGGCATCCATTTCTTCGCGATGACGCGTCAGTTGCGCAGACAGTTTTTCCAACTGGGTATTGGCATCTTCGTTACGCAGGCGCACTTCAAACCATTTTTCACGACTGACCTCTTCAAGATAACCATTGGTCACCTTAGCGCCGGCTTTAAGTTGGTTCGGACCACCATCAGCAACCTTACCGGAGAGCAGTTTCTCTGCGCGCTGGTAAATATCGCCTTCCATGATGCGGTACTCGTCCTGTAAATCCTTCTTCACCGAGACGAGGTCAGACTCTTCCACCTGCAAGGCACGGGAATCTTTATCCACACCATCACGCGTGAACACACGCACATCGATGACCACACCGTCCATGCCAGAAGGCACACGTAGTGACGTATCTTTCACGTCCGAGGCCTTTTCACCAAAAATGGCGCGTAGTAGTTTTTCTTCCGGCGTAAGTTGGGTCTCACCTTTCGGTGTCACCTTACCTACCAGGATATCGCCCGGCTTCACTTCAGCACCGACATAAACCACACCGGCTTCATCCAGGCTGGCCAGCGCACCTTCGCCCACATTAGGGATATCGCTAGTCACTTCTTCCGAACCCAATTTGGTATCACGCGCCATGCAGGTGAGTTCTTCGATATGAATCGTGGTGTAACGGTCTTCTTTCACCACACGTTCGGAGATGAGGATGGAATCCTCGTAGTTGTAACCGTTCCACGGCATGAAGGCCACGAGCATATTCTGGCCCAATGCCAGCTCACCCATGTCGGTAGACGGACCGTCGGCCAATACATCACCCCGTGCCACCACGTCACCCGGCTTCACCAATGGTTTCTGGTTGATGCAGGTATTCTGGTTAGAACGGGTGTATTTGGTCAGGTTGTAGATGTCCACACCCGGCTCACCGGCGGCGGTTTCATCATCATTAACACGCACCACGATACGACCGGCGTCCACGAAGTCGACATTACCACCACGGGCGGCAATGACGGTGACACCAGAGTCGATGGCCACGGTGCGTTCGATACCCGTGCCCACTAACGGCTTGTCAGCACGCAAAGTCGGCACAGCCTGACGCTGCATGTTGGAGCCCATCAATGCGCGGTTGGCGTCATCGTGCTCAAGGAACGGAATCAACGCCGCAGCGATGGATACAATCTGGCGTGGTGACACGTCAATGTAGTCCACCTGATCCGGCAAAGACATGGTGAACTCGTTCAAGTGACGACAAGCCACCAGCTCGTCGATCAACTTGCCCTTTTTATCCAGCGTGATGTTGGCCTGCGCAATCACGTACTGACCTTCTTCGATAGCTGACAAGTATTCGATGTCACCGGTCACTTTACCCTTAGCCACTTTGCGGTAAGGTGTTTCCAGGAAGCCATAATCATTGGTGCGCGCGTACACAGCCAATGAGTTGATCAGGCCGATGTTTGGCCCTTCCGGTGTTTCGATAGGACAAACACGACCGTAGTGTGTGGGATGCACGTCACGCACTTCAAAGCCAGCGCGTTCACGCGTCAGGCCACCCGGGCCCAATGCAGAAACACGACGTTTGTGAGTTACTTCGGACAGTGGGTTATTTTGATCCATAAACTGCGATAACTGCGAACTACCAAAGAATTCTTTAATGGCAGCAGACACAGGTTTCGCATTGATCAAATCTTGCGGCATCAAGCCTTCGCTTTCAGCAATACTCAAACGTTCTTTCACAGCACGTTCAACGCGCACCAAACCAACGCGGAATTGGTTTTCTGCCATTTCACCCACGGAACGCACACGACGGTTACCGAGGTGATCGATATCATCCACCACACCATTGCCGTTACGGATATCGATGAGCATTTTCAACACGTCAACAATATCATCCGGGCTCAGCACACCGTCGCCGGTATTTTCGGCACGACCGAGGCGGCGATTAAACTTCATTCGGCCCACAGCAGACAGATCGTAACGATCAGGATTAAAGAACAAATTTTGGAACAAAGTCTCAGCCGCATCCTTTGTAGGAGGCTCGCCAGGACGCATCATGCGATAGATTTCCACCTTAGCTTCGAAGTGATTAGTAGAGTTGTCTGCGCGCAGGGTATCCGCAATAAACGGACCACGATCCAAATCGTTAGTGAAAACGGTTTCGATCTCCTTAACGCCCGCTTCAATCAACTTAGCCAGCAACTCTTCGGTAATTTCTTCGTTGGTAGCAGCAATGATTTCGCCACTTTCCTTGTCCACCACGGCAGTAGCCAGAGCCTTGCCCACCAGATATTCAAACGGCACCGGTAAGGTTTTGATGTTCGCCTTTTCCAACTCCTTGATGTGACGCGCGGTAATGCGGCGGCCTTTTTCAGCGATGACCTTGCCTTTGATCTTGATGTCGTAAGCAGCGGTGTCACCGCGCAAACGCTCTGGCACCAATTTCAGCTTAGCTTCTTCTGCGCCCAGGGAGTAATGATCGTAGTCAAAGAACATCGCCAGAATGTCTTCATCGGAATAACCCAGGGCATGCAGAATAACCGTGGCAGGTAATTTACGACGACGATCGATACGCACATGCACAATATCTTTAGGATCAAACTCAAAGTCCAACCAGGAACCGCGATAAGGAATCACCTGCGCATGATAAAGCAGCTTGCCGGAGGAATGCGTTTTGCCCTTATCGTGATCAAAGAACACGCCTGGCGAACGATGCAGCTGCGAAACAATAACGCGCTCAGTACCATTAATTACAAAGGTACCGTTGTCGGTCATCAGGGGAATCTCACCCATGTAGATTTCTTGCTCGCGGATCTCTTTGATCGGCTTTGGATTCTTTTTAGAATCCTTGTCATAAATGATCAACTTGACCGTCACACGCAGTGGCGCGGAATAAGTCATGCCACGCAGCTGGCATTCTTTCACGTTGAACGTCGGGGTACCTAAACGGTAATCGACATATTCCAAACCGGCGCTGCCAGAATAACTGACAATCGGCAGCACGCTCTTTAGCGCGGCATGTAATCCATGCTCACCCCGCTCTGCCAAAGGCACATCGGTCTGGAGAAATTTACGGTACGACGCCAGCTGGATTTCCAGCAGGTACGGTACCTCCATGACTTTAGGAAACTTGCCGAAATCCTTACGGATACGTTTCTTTTCAGTGAAGGAGTAAGCCATCTGCGTTCCTCTTTATGACAATTTTGATGCTGCACCCTTGCCTAATAAACACAAGGTTTGCACCATCATCGAATAACGATTCTCAGTAGCGACAAAAGGCCGGCGACTATATGTCGCCAGCCAATGCCGCTGTTGAGAAGTCTGACCGGAGCTTCTTACAATAACTTCTTGTAATAAAAAGGCCCCGAATAACAGCACCCAACAAGCGAGTCTTACTTAAGTTCGACTTGTGCGCCTGCTTCTTCCAGCGTCTTTTTAACTTCTTCGGCTTCAGCCTTATCAACGCCTTCTTTAACCGCAGCCGGTGCGCTTTCCACCATGCCCTTAGCTTCTTTCAGGCCCAGACCAGTAATGCCGCGAACAGCCTTGATCACAGCAACTTTATTCTCGCCGAAGCTGGTCATCATTACATTAAACTCAGTCTGCTCTTCAGCAGCAGCACCGGCGTCACCAGCAGCAGGAGCGGCAACCGCTACGGCAGCAGCCGCAGACACGCCAAATTTTTCTTCCATTGCTTCAACCAGATCCACAACTTCCATCACTGTCATGTTGGAAATGCTTTCCAGGATATCGTCTTTACTCACAGCCATGATATTAATCTCCAAAAAGTACTATTAACTTACTAGGCGTCACGCGCCCAAAAATGTTTGTATCGTCGTAAAAAAACGACGCGCATTACTCCACTTCCCTTTCTATAAAAAGAAAATGAAAAATTACGCAGCGTCTTTTTGGTCGCGAACCGCAGCTACCACACGAACCAGCTTGGTCGGCACCTCGTTCAAGGTACGTACCAACTTCTCTACCGGCGCATTCATCACCGACATCAACATGCTGATTGCTTGATCCTTGGTTGGCATACTGGCCAGACGTTTAATATCGCCTGCTTCCAGCAACTGCCCGCTAATAGACACCAGCTTCACTACCAGTTTGTCATTTCCTTTTGCGAACTCAGAAATAACACGGGCAGCGGCACCAGGATCCTCTTGCGAGAACGCCAAAACCAACGGACCTACCATGGCGTCACTCATGCATTCGAAGTCAGTACCTTCGAACGCACGTTTAGCCAGGGTGTTTTTTACAACACGCAAATAGACATTGTCTTCACGGGCTTTCACTCGCAGAGCCGTCATATCTTCCACCGTCAAACCGATATACTCGGCGGCGATAGCAGAATGCGCATTAGCTGCAACTTCGGACACTTCGGCGACTACTGCTTTTTTCTGATCTAAATTCAGAGCCACTGAAACACCTCCAGTCATTTATTACATTCGGGTTCGACTTTCGTCTTGCCCACCATTACCACGCGTGAGTAACATTACACGGCTAACTTGATACAAGTGACTAGTATCGAGCAGCTAGGGTCGGTTACTCACCCTACTGGTGGCACACGGAAATTTTTCCGGGCTTCACCATCTACGCAGGAAATTAAGTACTGCGAACAACTACATCCGCCTGACACCCACGGTCTTTGACGGCAATCTGATATTCGCAAACAAACATCAGACACCCTCAAATTCTGTTACATCCCACTGCCTAAAGCCTAGCAACTAGAACCTAGTGACTAGCAACTTCTAAATAGCCAGCGACGCCTTATCAACAACAATGCCGGGACCCATGGTGCTGGATACGGTCACTTTCTTCATGTACACACCTTTCGCAGAACTGGGCTTGGCTTTCAACAAATCAGCCAATAAAGCATCCAGGTTTTCGCGCAGAGCCTGCACTTCAAAATTCACTTTGCCGATGGGGCAGTGAATAATGCCGGCCTTGTCGATGCGATAACGCACCTGACCTGCCTTGGCATTTTTCACGGCAGTGGCTACATCCGGCGTTACCGTACCCACTTTCGGGTTTGGCATCAGACCGCGGGGACCAAGGATCTGACCCAACTGGCCTACAACGCGCATGGCGTCAGGAGAAGCAATTACCACGTCAAAATCCATGTTGCCTTTTTTCACTTCATCAGCGAGATCATCCATACCCACGATATCCGCGCCAGCCTCTTTGGCGGCATCGGCATTTGGGCCTTGGGTGAACACTGCAACGCGTACGGTTTTACCCGTGCCATTTGGCAGCACAGTGGCACTGCGCACAGCCTGATCAGACTTACGAGCATCCACACCCAGGTTAACGCTCACGTCAACGGACTCGGCAAACTTGACAGGCGGCAAATCTTTGAGCAATGCCAACGCATCTTCAATCGCGTAGCTTTTGCCGACTTCCAGCTTTTCGCTGATCGCCTTAGCGCGTTTAGATAACTTAGCCATTAGCTCACCCCTTCAGTATCAAGGCCCATACTACGGGCTGTGCCAGCGATGATACGCACAGCTGCATCCATATCCGCCGCATTCAAATCAGCCATTTTGGTGTTAGCAATTTCTTCCAGCTGAGCACGATTAACCGTGCCTACTTTGTCGCGATTCGGCACGCCAGAACCCTTGGCGATACCCGCTGCTTTACGCAACA
Source organism: uncultured Ectothiorhodospiraceae bacterium (assembly GCA_964645165.1). GTDB lineage: Bacteria > Pseudomonadota > Gammaproteobacteria > SZUA-152 > SZUA-152 > SZUA-152. Next base: position 2,917 of record CAZXZI010000098.1, on the reverse strand, counting down.
GCACCGAGGCCGGAGGCGTCTTAGTGATAAAGGTAAAACTACGATCGCTATAAACCGTAATCACCACGGGAGTAGGCAGACCTTGTTCCACGCTCTGTGTTTGAGCATTAAACGCCTTGCAAAATTCCATGATGTTAACGCCGTGCTGACCCAAAGCTGGACCCACAGGCGGACTGGGGTTGGCCTGACCTGCAGGAACCTGCAGCTTAATATAGGCCTCAATCTTCTTTGCCATGTCGTACTCCTAGTGGGTGCAAGCGCCTTTCGGCTCCCCTGTTTTTCAAGTTTCTAGTGGCTACTGGCTAGTGGCTAGGTTACCCGAAAATACGGCTTTCCTAGATACTCGAAACTAGTCACTCGTTACTGTCGAAAAAGGTTTAACCTTTTTCGACTTGGCCAAACTCCAACTCCACCGGAGTCGAACGACCAAAGATCAAAACCGATACGCGCATTTTGCTCTTTTCATAATCCACTTCCTCAACAACGCCATTAAAATCGTTGAAGGGGCCATCGGTGATACGCACCATCTCGCCCGGCTCAAACAACACTTTCGGCCGCGGTTTCTCGACACCTTCCTGCACGCGTTGCAGGATGGAATCGGCTTCTTTATCTGTAATCGGTGTGGGGCGATCGCCGGTACCACCAATAAAACCCAATACTTTGGGCACGTCTTTTACCAGATGCCAGGAATCGTCATCCAACTCCATTTGCACCAGTACGTAGCCAGGGAAGAATTTGCGTTCGCTGCGACGTTTCGTACCTTCGCGCATCTCCACCACTTCTTCCGTGGGCACTAAAACTTCGCCGAAGCTCTCTTCCATGCCCATACGGCTAATGCGCTCCGCCAGGGAACGTTGAACCTGCTTTTCAAAACCCGAATAGGCGTGTACCACGTACCACCGCATTGCCATTTATCGCTTTCCTCATTCGCGAACCTAACGGTTCGCCACAATCAATTGGTCAGGGATCGAACTATCCATGCCAGGCCACTATCCAGCGCCCAAAGCAACAACGACATGATCACCACAACCACCAGCACAATAATAGTGGTCTGCGTCGTTTCTTTGCGGGTCGGCCAAACCACTTTGCGAACTTCGATGATCGCTTCGCGGCGAAAAGTCCAAGCCGCCTGCCCCATTGCCGTTCGCACCGCAATCATGCCGCCAATACCTACCGCCACCAACAAGGCGATAACCCGTATCCATTGCGGCTGATCCGCAAAGTAATAGAAGCCACCGATTGCCGCAGCTATCGGGAGCGCTGCTACCGTCAATAAAAACTTATCCAATGTCGATATCCCAAACTGGTACAACAAAATTCGTTTTCAGCCTGCCTACCATCCGGCGCATGCCTACTAAACACTTAAACGGCGTTCACAGCTCCAGGGCTGCGAAAACCATAATGGCAGGCCAGGAGGGAATCGAACCCCCAACCCTCGGTTTTGGAGACCGATGCTCTGCCAATTGAGCTACTGGCCTAAAAAACATGCTCTTTCCTGCTTTTGAGAAACAACAAAGTTCACGGGCGCGGGATGATACCGCACGCCTGTGAACGAGTCATCTCTTTTTTATAAGCAAGCAGTATTATTCAATAATCTTTGCTACCACACCCGCACCCACGGTACGACCACCTTCGCGAATTGCGAAGCGTAGGCCTTCTTCCATAGCGATGGGGCCGATCAGCTTTACTTTCATGTTGACGTTGTCGCCAGGCATGACCATTTCGATGCCTTCAGGCAATTCGCAGGCGCCAGTAATGTCGGTGGTTCGGAAGTAGAACTGCGGGCGGTAGCCCTGGAAGAATGGGGTATGTCGACCACCTTCGTCTTTGCTCAGAATGTAAACCTCACATTCAAATTCGGTGTGGGGTTTGATGGAGCCCGGTTTGCACAGCACTTGGCCACGCTCAACGTCTTCACGCTTGGTGCCGCGCAGCAGTACGCCGACGTTGTCACCGGCTTGGCCTTGGTCAAGCAGTTTGCGGAACATTTCCACGCCGGTGCAGGTGGTGGTCTGGGTGTCTTTGATGCCGACAATTTCAATCTCTTCGCCGACTTTGATGACGCCGCGTTCGATACGTCCGGTTACAACCGTGCCACGTCCGGAGATGGAGAATACGTCTTCGACGGGCATCAAATAGTCACCGTCAACGGCACGTTCCGGCATCGGAATGTAGGTGTCCAGGGCTTCGACTAATTTGAGGATGGACGGTACGCCGATCTCAGACTGGTCACCTTCCAGCGCTTTGAGTGCGGAACCGACGATGATCGGGGTGTCGTCACCCGGGAAGTCGTAGAGATCCAGCAGTTCGCGGATTTCCATTTCGACCAGCTCGATGAGTTCTTCGTCATCCACCATGTCGGCTTTGTTCATGTACACGACAATGTAAGGCACGCCAACCTGACGAGACAGGAGGATGTGCTCACGGGTCTGTGGCATGGGGCCATCAGCGGCGGAGACCACCAGGATAGCACCGTCCATTTGGGCGGCACCGGTAATCATGTTTTTGACGTAGTCGGCATGGCCGGGGCAGTCAACGTGGGCGTAGTGACGGTTGTCACTTTCGTATTCCACGTGAGCAGTCGCAATGGTAATACCACGCGCGCGTTCTTCAGGGGCGCCATCGATCTGGTCGTAGGCTTTGAATTCACCGCCGTGCTTTTCGGCCATGACTTTCGTCAAGGCTGCTGTCAGTGTGGTTTTGCCGTGATCAACGTGACCAATCGTGCCTACGTTGACGTGCGGTTTATTTCGTTCAAATTTTTCCTTGGACATCGGCCTACCCTCTTCCTCTAAATTAAGTTATGCCAAAAAGGTTTAATCACCCAACAAACTAAACAACTATAAAACGCCTAACTAAAACTGGAGCTCATGCTCGGAATTGAACCGAGGACCTCATCCTTACCAAGGATGTGCTC
>CAZXZI010000097.1:0-10172 GCA_964645165.1 uncultured Ectothiorhodospiraceae bacterium | reverse complement strand
CGGGTCTCTTGGGGAGTCGTAAACTTGTTCTCTGTATCCTATTTTCTCTTTACGATAGCCGGAGATAAACGGCACCGTGACGCCCTCGTCCAACAGACTAACGGCAGACTCAACCTGGGGCAAGGCGAACGCCCAGCTCATCAGCAATACGTGAATCTATATTCATAAAAACCCTGTGATTGTTGGAAACAGAAACCCGACTAACTCATGGATGAACAACAAAGGATCTGCAGTGTACCAAACTCGCTATGGAGCAACAGTCTTGAAATTCGCTGGTAGACGTGGCGCGAACGGAGCTGGCAAAAACCTTCCCCAGAAAGGGGATACAGCGAGAAAACTGGTTTTTGACATAAGAAATTCATAATGTCGAAAAGTAGACATCTATTCGACATATGAAGATAAAGAGTCTAAGTTTTCGATATAACAATGGCGTAATATCGAAAAATAGAGCACTTTTGAATATAAGATGAAATTAGACGATTACCAAGCTGGCCAATACAAGCAGCAATACCACTATAAGAGCTTTAGCCCAACACCTATCAATCACCCATGGGAGATTGCAGACGGGGAAGTGCAGCGCTTATTGAGTGAGGCCGATCGGTCGATGGGAGAGCTCAATGCTTTTTCGCAACTCGTACCTAATGTGGATTTTTTCATCCGTATGCACATTACTAAAGAAGCCACTCAATCCAGTCGTATCGAAGGCACACGCACCAATATGGAAGATGGGAGTTAATTGGGGTCAGAGTTAATTGGGGTCAGAGTAAAAACTCGCCGGATTAAAAGGCCAGCCTCCATTAAACAAATCTTCACTAGCCGCTAAAAAAATAATCCCGGTTTTCATTTTTACAAAGCGGCTATCATTTTATTTTTTTATGACAAGGCTTGCCTCATAGTTTCCGGATTCACCGGATACACCAGCGCCGCATGCAAAGGAAAATGTTCCGTGAGCCTGGCAATATATTGCTGTTCTGCCTTATCGACCAGCGCGATGACCCGCGCATCCGGTGAATATTTTTGCAGCGAGGCCAGCATCACATCCAGGTTGGAGATGGTACATCCCGCATAATCCGAGCCGTATCGATACATGAATTCACAAACGATAAAATCAAACGGCTGCTTTTTGATTGCAGCGAGGGCCTTGCGCATGGAGGTTGCAGTGGTCTCAGCAATACCCAGGCCTGAATAGATCGCTGAAAAATCCGGATGAATGGGAGACTCCTTGATGGAGAGCAGGCTGGGCGGAGATATGCTCAAAGCGTATTCACTCCCGTTCGCTTGTGTGAGTTTTCATCTTTAATATTTGATACCACTGCTATCCTGCCAACATTCGCATTATTGGGCATAATAGTTTGTTTTTCATGAGCTGCAGCATGATTTGAAAATTTGAGACATGAATAGTCAGTAACCTCTACCGTCATTCCGGCGAAGGCCGGAATCTAGAATGTTGTTGAACCAAAAGTAGGCGCTCTTAGGCGACCACTGGATTCCGGCCTCGGCAACTGCTCCTGCGTTGCTCTACCTCCTGCATCCATGCAGTCGTTCGCCGGGTTGACGAGTTTGAAGTTAATGGGACAACAGTGAGTCAATATCTTATTTTCTACCGGTTGGCAATACCATGAGCTAATAACATAAAAAGCGCCATGCTATGAAAACCCTTCATAGCATAGATAAGGGACGCCCTAGTTAATTACAGGTCGGTAAAAAAATAATCCCATTGCACCCCTGTCTGCGTTTCCAGCCAGGACAAAAACGGATCAGTGGGAATCCCTTCCTGCGGATAGATGCTGTAGATATCAATGAACAGTCGAGCGAAACCCGCTGTGTGCCGCCAACCCAATTGGCTCAATGAAACCGGTTCCTCACACTTGTCACAGTGAAAATTGACTGCGGACGCATCTTTCGACCAGTTCGATACGGCCTGTTCCCAATTGCCGATTCGTTTGCGGCATTGTGGACAATGGGCAAATACGTTCTGTGAGGCGCTACGAAAACGCGGCTCGGGGGTTATGTCGCTGAAATGAATATGGCAAAAATCCAGGGAGCCGTCCGTTGGCGGCGTGAGTTCCAGCGCAGGTGAGCAACCCATAAAGGTGATGTAGTGTAAAAATCGTTCGCCGACTAGAAAGCGATTGGGTTGTTCTATTTCCAACGGGTTGCCCAGAAATTCCGCCTCCCGCAAGTTGGCGATCAGCCCATCCCAGGACGTTAAGGTAAATTTTTCATCCCGTGGATGCAGTACCAATTTATGTATTTTCTGACACATCATTGTAATAATAAGACTGATCAGGATTGAGCTGCTAGTCTAATCGAAGGTTCAAGACGACGCACTGAACTCGCTGCGTTATTTCGTTAGCCATTTATAAGCGATACAATTCGATAACGAATTCAAACCATCTTTTTCGGGTGAACCAAATGACCGAAGCAACCGATAATTCCAAAGCCAATCCATCAAACCTGGATTCCATCGACAACCAATGGGGTAGCCAGCCTGACGATAATTTTGGCTATGCCAGTGAAGAGGAGCGACGCAAACACCGCGGTCTTGAAAACTGGGAGCTGGTAGAAAGCATGTCCGACAAGCAGCCGGGTGTGTTTCCCTGGTTTCGTGCCGTGATCGGCTCAGTGATCATTGGTATTCTGTTATTTCTGTTGTTTGCCTACGGTCTTGATTTTTTTATGCATCATTTTGGTCGTGCGTTGCTGGACCATAAGTGAAGTCAACGCCTTCATTAAACTTGGATAAATATCATGAAGCGCATTAGCGGCATCATTATACTTTCTGTTTTAACGTTAGCGGGATGCGCAACACCGACCAGTGAGTACACCAAGGCGAAAGAAATAAACACAATTGAGAGCTTTAGGGCTTACATAAAAGAATACCCTTACAGTCAATACACGAGAACAGCAGAAAATAAAATCGCGGAACTGAGCGAGAAACAAAGACGAAATACTCAGATAAAACAAAGCTGGGACAAACTAAGAAAAGGCATGTCCGTCGATGAGGTCGATAGTCTTATCGGGCCGCTAAACAGGGGTGCTGTGGCAAGCTTAAGATATCTTTCCGACAATGCGAAAAGATCAGCGCGTACAGGGAACCGCTCAACAGCCGGCAGCGATTTCCCCTATCGCGGCCGTTATTTTACCCTTATATTTGACGCAAGCGGCAAGTTAAGCAGCTGGTCGTTGAAATAGATTACCGTCCGTGCCACGCGCCGTTTGTTTCGATTTATTTAATACCCTGGTCAATGTGGGTTCTGTGCCTCTCTCGGTGGGCGGCACTACCGCGCAAGTACTCGGCGTTGATGCCAGCGAATGGAATCAGGCCTGTTTCAGTGATGACCATGAGATTTGCCAGCCCACCAATTATGTCGATGTGATTCGTGCGTTGGCATATAAACTTGATCCCCAGATTCCGTTAGACCGTATCGAAGAGGCAACACGCCAACGGCAGGCGCGTTTTGATTACGCCCTGACAAGCCACATTTCCCCCGAGGTCGTCGACACATTGCACAAACTGCGAGACCAGGGATATCAGCTTGCACTGATTTCCAATGCCTCTACCGCAGAGGTGCAGGCCTGGCCCGAGTCGCCACTGCAATCCCTGTTTGATGCGTCGGTGTTCAGCTGTGATGTGGGCATGAAAAAACCCGACCCTGCCATTTATCATTACACGGCAGAGCGGCTAGGTGTCGATGCACAACAGTGCGTGTTTGTCGGCGACGGTGGCAGTGACGAACATCATGGCGCACATGCCAGCGGCATGACCCCACTGTGGCTCACCTGCCATTTGAAAGCGGATACCATCACTCGCCTTCAACCGAAGTTGCAGGATACCATCATCGAAACCTGCACCTCATTGGACGAGGTGGCTGACTGGCTAGTCAAACAATCATGCTGAAGGGATAACATTAATATGGATATTTTTATTTAAGGCGGCGCCAGAAAAAGTAATTTGCCCCTTTAAAACGACGACACCAGTCACAAGGCTACACCGACCATTCACGAAACAGCGCGCCCGTGATCAAGTTTCACGTTACTTTCGCCTTTAACTCCGGTTTTGGGTAGAATGGCCGCCCTCTGGCACGCAGCAGATCACCGGCCGCGTGCCAAAACCGTTTTATGGCGACCCGTGTTGGTCCCCTCGCAACGATAAATTGTGAACCCCGTCAGGCCTGGAAGGGAGCAGCGGCAGCAGTGGATTCGTGTGCGGGGTGTGGCTGGTGCGGGTTGCCACCTATTTTCCTTATGTAATACGCCGACAAATTATTTGATGCCTTTCAGCGCCGGCATGGCGCGGGGCTCGAGAGCACCGGTATTGGTCTGGCCACAGTTCAGCGTTGTATCCGTCGCCATGGCGATTGCCTCTGGGCAGAGACCTAGGAGCCTGCCGGGTTCAACACTGTTTCGCGGCAAACGCTTAAATCCGATAGTCTCCTGAGTCGATCATGGCGTAAGCTTCTCCTTCACCCTGCCCTCAGTCGATATCTCCTGAACCTCGTCCGTCTCAAAATTGAGTGTGACCTGCTACCGATTCCGCTCTTAACCAACCATGATCACGCAGGGCTGGGTGGCTGCCCTCAAGACCACATTAAATTAGAATATTATGATATACTAATTAGTATTCAATCCAGCCTAGTGGAAGAACGTCATGCCATTGCTCGCGCTCTTGTCGATCCTCGCCCTACTCCCCGGCACAGCCATAGCCGCCATTGACAGCGGCGCGCTGTTCGACAAACACTGCGCCGCCTGTCATGGCCTTGAGGGACAAGGCGGTGTGGGTATTCCCCTCGCCCTGCCGGACTTTTTGGCGGTTGCTGACGACGCCTACCTGAGCAAGACCATCCGCCAGGGCCGTCCCGGACGAGTCATGCCGCCCTTCCCGACAATTAACGACGACGAGATTCACGCGATCATTGCCTTCATCCGCAGCTGGCACCCGGAAATTCAGCCACCTTCCATTGATCCCACGCCGGTCACGGGTGATCCCGACCTGGGCCGCAACCTGTTCAGTCGGAATTGCGTACGTTGCCACGGTATTAAGGGTAGAGGTGGCAAGGGCACCGGGGTGACCTTTTCCCGTCCTCGCTCACTGCCCGTCATGCCGCCGGCGCTGGACAATCCCGGCTTCCAGGCTGCGGCGTCGGATCAATTCATCAAGCGCACCCTAAGCCGTGGCCGTCGAGGCACGCCGATGCCTTCCTTCCTGCAGCAGGGACTCAGCGAAGCAGACCTGGATAACATTATCAGTTACCTGCGCACACTGAACAAGCCGGCCCAGCACTGGTCACCGCCCAGCGACCAGGCCGCCACCCTGGAATTCGACTCACCCTATTCACTGCAGCAAACCGTGGACAACCTCAAGCGTGCCATCATTGGCAATAACTTCCGCATCATCCACATCCAACCGCTGGAAGCTGGCCTGCGCCCGGAGGCACAACAGCGTCAGGATCAGGTGGTCATCTACTTCTGCAATTTTAATTTCGCCAATCGAGCCCTGGGTCTGGATCCCCGCGTCGGCCTGTTTCTGCCCTGCCAGGTAACGGTGTTGCAGACCACGGACGGCAAGGTCAAGGTGATGTCCATGAACCCGAAATTCATGAGCCACATCTACAACAACCGTGAACTGGAGGACGCTTGCACCCAGATGCACGACGTCTATCTGAAAATCATGGAAGAGGCGACGCTATGACCCCGCGCTACCTGGCAGCTCTCATCCTGTTCGCGCTGTTCGCCGCCCTGCCCGCGGCCCAGGCGGACAACCTGCTCATGGCCCGTTCGCCGCACGCCTTTCCCGAAGCCATGCTGGCCTTGCAGACCAGCATCAGCGCGCATGGCTATACCGTATCCCGAGTGCAGCGGGTGGATGTGGGGCTGACACGTAGTGGCTTCCAGACGGACAAATACCGCATAGTGTTTTTCGGCAAGGCCGATGAAGTCCGACAGCTAGTACAACACTATCCGCAATTGGCGCCCTATCTGCCGCTGAAGATCACCATCTTCGCCGAGCAGGACGAGACCCTGCTGGCCACCTTCGATCCCCGCATGTTGCGTCGGCTGGTGCCCGGCGCCGACATGGCCGCCCAGCTCGACCATTGGTGGAATGACGTCAGCGCCATTCTTGCCGATATGCGTAAAGACGACTGAACAAAATCTGCGTTCTTAATGTTAGGTCATATCATAGCCTTCAAGCATCACTACGCACCAGCTCAGCACTGAGGCTTTTCTCCCGCGCCTGAATCAGCCACCCGGTGACCACGGCCAACATGGCCAGTGACCACACGATTACCGCACCGGTGGGTAGGTCGAACAAGGCCGAGGCCAACAGCCCCAGGGCGTAGCCGCCAGCGCCCATGCCATAAGCCAGCCACAGGGCATTGCGTCGTGCCTGGCGCACCGCTAGCGCGGGAATGATCAGGCTGGAGAACACAAGATAGACGCCCACCAGTTGCACCGAGGCCGTCACCGTCAACGCGAACAACACATAAAACAGCAACGAACGCGAGTGCCGGGTGCGAAACCAGACCACCATAACCACCGCGTAGAGAATGGCCACGGGGATGAGTTGCTGATAACTCACCCACAGTATCTGGCCCACCAACAGTTCCTTGAGGTGTTCACCGCCGTGGGGATTGTGACTGAGCAGCAGGATGCCGCCGGTGGCGGCCACCACGAACAGCACACCGATGAGCGCCTCCTGGATGTCGCGGAAACGCCGCTCGGTCCAGTTGAGCAATAGCGCACCCAATAATGCCGCCAGCACCGCTACCCCCTGCACCCCCCAGCCATTGGGTTCCCAGCCGAAACTGTCGGCGGCGATCACGCCCAGGCCGGCAATCTGGGCGATGGCCAGATCGATAAAGATAATGCCGCGCGACAACACCTGCTGGCCCAGCGGCACGTGGGTGAAAAGCACCAGCAACCCGGCCACAAAGGCCGGGCCGAGAATGCTGAGATCGAGACCGTCGATGTTCATTGAGCCCCCTTCAACAGTTGGGCGATGGTGTCATCGTAGAGGCCGAACAGGTCACCGGCCGCGTCAGAACCACCCACCGTAAACGGCAGCACCACCGCCTTGATATGGGCATGCTCCGACAACCACTCATCCGCACGCCCTTCCTGATAGGCACCACGAATCACCATCTTCGCTGGCTGATTCTTGAGTTGCGTCAACACCTTCGACAGATGCCCGGCGCTGGGCGGCACCCCCGGTTTGGCCTCCAGCGAGGCCACCTCTTTCATGCCCAACCAGTCCATCAAATAGACCCAGGCCTTGTGATGCACCACCACCTTCACGCCGCGCAACGGTGCCGCCTGCTCTTGCCAGCGACTCATCGCGACCTGCCAGCGCTTGTCGAAATCCCGGTAACGCGCGGCATAATCTGCTGCGTGTGCGCTGTCGATTTGCGCCAGGGTATCCGCCAGCGCCTTGGCCACCTTGGCCATGTTGCGCGGATCGCTCTGGATGTGCGGATTGCCGCCGGGATGCACATCACCTTGAGAGCGGTCGACGCTGACCGGTTTCTCCAGCGTGGTCACGTGGTCGGTGGCGGCAAAATTGCCGGGCTGCCCCGGCTGCACACGTTCATTACCCGCCTGACGCAGCAACACCGGCAACCAGCCGATTTCCAACTGGGAACCGGTGCACACCATCAAATCGGCGCGGCGCAGCCGGGCAATCAGACTGGGGCGGGCCTGGATATGATGCGGATCCTGAAATGCGGTGGTGGCGTTGTAGACGGAAACTTCATCACCCCCCAGGGCCTTGGCCAGCGCCCCCCACTCCGGCTCACAGGCGAAGACCCGTACATCAGCCAGCGCCGGACGCATGGCTAATAACGACACGACGGCCAGCAGGGGCAACATCAACAGCTTCATCACAACGGTTTTCTTCATCGTTTTCATTCGCTTATTCCCCTAAAAGATATGTGCGCCATGAGCACCCAGGCTCATGATGTATTGCAGGAACCACTGCTGGTCGGTCTGGGGTTGGGAGCGGTCACGGTTGTATTGCACACGCAGGCGGCTGAATTCGCTGTTGGAATAATCCACCATCAGGCTGTCACGTTTGGGCGTGTGCCCCTGGGTATCCAGCACCGTGCCGGTAAAGGCTGCACCGGGTGTACCGGCATGCAATTGATCATGCCGCACAGCCACACGCCAGCGCGGCATGAACTGATAGGCACTCTGCACATACCAGCCGCTGGGGGTGGCAGCATAGGGGGTTGCCGTACCACCGGCCGGGGTGAAGTCGCCGCGGTTTTCGCTGCGCAGATACTCGGCCTGCAACTTGAAGTTATGTCGGTAGGCATTGCCGTGGGGCGCCCACTTCCAGACAAAATCGGCAATCCACAATTTGCTGGTGCCGGTGAATAGATCGGGACTGGCGGGGTCGCCGGTCTCGCGGCCATCCGCCTTGGTGGAAAGATAAGACAGGCCGGCGCGCCAGCTGTGACTGTCACCTACATCACCGCCCACATGCACGAACAGGCTGTGGCTGCCACGCCCCTGGTTGGCCGCGCCGCCCGCGGGGAAACCATCGCCGCGCAACGCCTCGACGCCCACCTCGGTGAACAGGTCCGTGGGCGCCAGCCAGCGCAGCTGAATCCCGTCGTCGGCATACTGAGTGCCCAGCAGGGCGCGGTAGGCCAGAGCCGTGTCTGTAAAATCCCACACATGGGCGTGTTGCTCATTCATGTAGCCGATGCCTGAGAAAAAACGTCCCAGGCGCAGGGTCAGGCCATCAGCCAGGTGACTATTCTGCACGTAGGCATTCTCCACCGCCGCGCTATCGTCGCCTGCCATAGAATAGGTGAGGATGCCGTACCAGTCGGGGTCGATATTGGCATCGATATCCAGCTCTGTTTCACCGAGGGAAAAACCACGGGTGCCCGGGTCACTTTCGCCCCCCAGGGCAAAACCCGGCAAAGCATAGTTCGCGGGATCCCGCGAGAATTGCCCGTAGGCGCCGTTGAGCACCAGACCAATATTAGGATTAAAGGCATTACTGCCCTGCCCGGCACCGGCTGCCATGCTCTTTGCGGGGACGCCTGTGATGGCCAATGCGACGGCTACGCCGAGCGCAAAAAAAGACTGTTTCATGTGTTCCTCCTGAAATGACGCCCGGGCCGGGATGTTTGAAACATGGCCTGGCCGCGACGTCTCTCGATTCGCGGATTGGTGCAGGGGATACCCGCACCAATCCTTCAACCACGCCGCACGCGCGCAGTGGGACAAGACCCGAAACCGGCGCAAAAGGCGTTTAATGGATGATGCTTGGAATTGCGGGGAAGCTAAGAAAGAGGAGGCGCGCGGGCCCAGCCCAGGCGATGCGCGACGAGAGCCGCTGGAAAAATGCGTAACAGGGGAAGCTCGAAGCCCAACCAAAACACGGCCAGCAGAGGCAACAACAGGGGAAGATCCATGGCCGGCGAATGGGCGAGCCGGCAGATCTGGCAGTCATCCTGAGCGGAAAGTCCGCTGTCATTGAGGCCATGCAGTGCCACGTGCAAGGCACCAAACACCAAGGCGAACAACAGAGCGCCGCGCAACAGGCGATGGCTGAAATCTTGTCGATGGAGACGCAGTCGAACCATGACACTAAATACTAGCACAATCGCTGAAAACTTGTGGCATTGCTAAAACCTACATTTGTTTTTCCTCGTCCCTCGCCCCTAGTCACTAGATACTAGATACTCACGCCACATCAAAGCTACAATAACCGATCTTTCACACTGAAATACCCGAATTCCAAACACCATGAGCTACCAAGTCCTAGCGCGCAAGTGGCGCCCCCGCACATTTAAAGAACTGGTCGGACAGGAGCATGTGCTCAAGGCGCTGGTCAACGCGCTGGATAACGATCGCCTACACCACGCCTTTCTGTTCACCGGCACCCGCGGCGTGGGCAAGACCACCATCGCGCGCATTCTCGCCAAATCGCTGAATTGTGAAGAAGGCGTGAGCTCGACGCCCTGCGGCGTGTGTTCCGCCTGCACCGAGATCAACGAGGGTCGTTTTGTGGATCTGATCGAGGTAGACGCCGCCTCGCGCACCAAGGTGGACGAGACCCGCGAGTTGCTGGAAAACGTGCAATACGCGCCAACCCGCGGCCGCTACAAGGTCTACCTCATCGATGAGGTGCACATGTTCTCCAACCACAGTTTCAACGC
>CAZXZI010000096.1:0-10247 GCA_964645165.1 uncultured Ectothiorhodospiraceae bacterium | reverse complement strand
CAAGTGTGTTGCCAGTTGGACAGAACAAGATTCAAGTTAACGGGACAGCACTGAATTTATATCCTTACTTAGTGCTGTAACTTCCCGTACAGGCGCGCATAAAGCCCATCATTTTGCAGCAATTCTTCATGCTGACCTTCTTCAATAATCTGCCCGTCGTCGAATACATAAACGCGATCCGCCTGCTTCACCGCACTCAGGCGATGAGCAATGATCAGCGTAGTACGATTTTCCAGAAATGCGTGTAAAGCCTGATGCAGTTTCATCTCGGTTTCGGTATCCAGCGCCGAGGTTGCCTCATCGAGGATCACCACCTTCGGATCCGATAGCACCATACGTGCAATAGCCAGCCGCTGTCGCTGACCGCCGGAAAGCCGAATCCCCTGCGTGCCGACTATTGTATCCAATTTGTCCGGCGTAGACTCGACTACCTCACGCAGCTGCGCAACATCCAGTGCCTGCCACAGCTGTTCGTCGCTGAATTCCAGCCCCAACGACAGATTCATGCGTACTGTATCGTTAAACATGGCAGGATGCTGCAGCACCGTGGCCACGTTTTCACGCACCACGTCCAAACCAATCTCCGATACCGGTACATCATCAAAGTACAACATGCCGCTTTGTGGTGCGTACATGCCCAACACGACCTGCACCAATGTTGACTTACCGCCACCACTGGCGCCCACCAGCGCCACCTTTTCGCCCGGCCGCACTATCAGATTGACATGATTCAATACCTGCGGACTTTCGCTCTCTCCATCCCTCACAGAATAGTGAAAGCACAAATCCTCCACGCGCAGACCCACGGTTTTTTTGCCCGCAAAGGGATTATGCTTATGCGGATAACGCGGCTCCAGTTTTAGCGTCAACAATCGGTTGATACGCGTTAATGCCGCCCTGGCGCCAAAAAATGAATACTGAATATTCAGCAACTCCTGCACCGGCCCCATCATAAACCAGAGATAACCAAACACCGCCATCATCTCGCCCACCGACAGATCCGAGAACACCACCATCAACATGGTAATGGCGCGGAACACATCAAAGCCCAGCAGGAACACACCGAACGAGAACCGCGATGCGGCATCACTCTTCCAGGAAAACGCCGCCGAATGTGTCTTTATGTTTCGCGCTTTATTAATGACATCGTGCAGATAAAAGCCCTCACGATTGCTGGCGCGAATCTGTTGAATGGCATCCAGCGTTTCGGTGAGCGCCTGTTGGAAAATCTCAAACGCCGAGTTTTCATGCTTTTTTAGATGTTTGACGCGGTTGCCCAGCACCATGGTGAAATAAATCACCAGCGGATTCATCAGCAAAATAAACAAGGCCAGCTGCCAGTGCATCCACAACAGCACGGCGGAAATACCCACCACCGTCAGCGCGGAAATAATACTTTTGGCGATGGACTGACCGATGAATTCGTCAATGGCATTGAGGTCCGTTACAAAATGTGAAGCCACCGCCCCGCTACCCAGTGTTTCGTACTCCGCCATGGAGATACGCTGCAAACGACCCAGCAGGGAAGCACGAATACGAAAGGTGATGTCCTTGGCGATCAAGGTAAACTCGCGCACTTGCCAAATACTCATTGCCAGGGCACCCACACGCAACATCACCGTCACTACCAAAATAAAAAGAATGTACAGTGCCGGCCCCGACCACGCCGCCGGAAACAGTTGACCGATCCAGCCTACCAGCTTGCCCGGCTGCTTTAACAATACCTCATCAACCAACAGTGGAAACAACAGAGGAATCGGGATGCTCGCCAGCACCGACAACACGGCGACAAAATTTGCGATCAGCTATGCACGCTTGTGTTCTCGCGCGACATCGACAATATACTTCCAGTTATAGCCCGTGTCTGGAATATCTTCATCAGCTCTGGCAAAGGAAGGTTTGCCGTTCATAAATACTCTTGCCCCACTGCTCGCTCCTTCGTCATTCTGGCGTAGGCCGGAATCCAGCAGATGTTAGGAGCACCTGGATTCCGGCCTGCGCCGGAATGACGAAAAGAGACTTCCAAATGTAAAACGTCATCGAGATTCATCAGAGAACTCTACTGTCCACGCATGAACAGCTTGTCCAGCTGATCCATACTCATCTGCACCCAGGTCGGCCTGCCGTGATTACATTGACCACTGCGCTCGGTGGTTTCCATGTCGCGTAACAGGGCATTCATTTCCGGTAGGCTCAAGCGCCTATTAGCGCGTACCGAACCATGACAGGCCATGGTGCCTAGTAGTTCGTTGATCTCCTCACGCACCCGGCGCGTGGTGCCGTGAGTGGCAAGGTCTGACAATACATCACGCACCAAGCCTTCCACGTCGGCATCGCGTAACAGGCTGGGGACCTGGCGCACCACAATCATTTCGGGACCGATGGCTTCGACCACAAAACCCAATTCGGTAAATACATCTTCAAAGGCTGCTGGCAGTTTTGCCTCAGTCTCATTCACGTTAATGCTCAAGGGCACCAGCAGCGGCTGTGATTTGACCCCTTCACCATCCAGCGCATTTTTCATGTGTTCGTAAGTGATCCGTTCGTGGGCGGCGTGCATATCCACCAGCACCAGGCCCTGCTGATTTTCGGCAAGAATATACACACCGTGCAATTGCGCGATGGCATAACCTAAAATAGGGATCTCCGCGCTGCCTTCGTCAATAGTTCCTGTTTCTGCTGCTGCCTGCGTCAGAGTCTGATAACCCTGAAGTTGTTCCTGCACTGCTTGCGGAGACACCCCGGAAGACGACGGCCGAGGATAGGACAAGCCGAATTGCTGCACCGGATGCGCGGGCGCACCCGACGGCATTGGCTGATTGGAAAAAGCCGATATTTCCGAGGTGGCCAGTTGACTTGCCGCTTCCGGTCGCACCTCTGGTCGCACTTCTGCCAACGCCTGGTGCAAACTACGGAATATAAAATCATGCACCATGCGGCCTTCACGAAAACGCACTTCGTGTTTGGTGGGATGCACGTTGACGTCCACCACTGTCGGGTCTAACTCCAAATAGAGCACGTAAGCGGGATGCCGGCCGTGAAACAACACATCTTGATACGACTGGCGAATGGCGTGCGTCACCAGCTTGTCGCGCACCATGCGGCCGTTGACGAAAAAATATTGCATATCGGCTTGCGAGCGTGAAAAAGTGGGCTGCGCTACCCAACCCCACAGCCGCATGCCGGCCGCCTGAAATTCAATCTGTAAGGTGTTGTTGGCAAATTCCTTGCCGCAGACCTGCGCGACACGTTGCAACTGTTCCGCCCGCTCGCTCACCGGTCGCCACTTTTGCACCACGCGTTGATTGTGACTGAGCGTGATGCCCACATCGAAACGACTCAGCGCGATACGTTTGACCACTTTTTCCAAGTGACCAAATTCGGTTTTTTCGGTGCGCATAAATTTGCGCCGCGCTGGAGTATTAAAAAACAGATCGCGCACTTCGATGGTGGTGCCTTCGGGGTGGGCAATGGGCTCCGGTTCACTGATCTGATCACCCCCGTCGCCCGTTACCCGCCAGGCATTGTCATCACCGCGGGCGCGCGAGCGGATTTCCAGGCGTGACACCGAACTGATACTGGGCAGCGCCTCACCGCGGAACCCCAAGCTAGCCACCCCTTCGAGATCATCAAAGCTGTGAATCTTGCTGGTGGCGTGTCGACTCAGGGCCAGGCCGAGGTCATCCTTGTCGATGCCGTAGCCATCATCACGCAAACGAATCAGGCGCGTGCCGCCCTGCTCTACTTCGATCTCCACAGAAGACGCCCCCGCATCCAGGCTGTTTTCGATGAGCTCTTTGACCACCGACGACGGGCGTTCCACCACCTCACCAGCGGCGATCTGGTTGGCAAGCTGGGTGGACAATTTCTGGATGCGGGGAAGACGGGAGGCGTCACTCATAGCGCGCCATTATAAGGGCAGGGAAAAGAGAAAAGGGACAAGAGGAAAGAAAAAAACTTAGATCGGTGGAGTGCTGTTAAATCAACTGCTTTCATCCACCAGAGGAGGAGGAAGCTCTTTCCTCTGCAGTTATAACACCGGGATACGCAATACCTGGCCGATCTTCAAACGGCTGCCACGTAAACTATTAACGCTGCGCAGGGCAATCTGGGTGACGCTGTAGCGCTGGGCAATACCGCTGAGGGTTTCGCCGCGACGAATCACGTGCTTCTGCTCCGCCATGGCCAGGCGGGTACCCGGCGGGGCATTTTGTGCAAAATAACGCCGCACGCCTTTGAGCATGGCTGTGGCCAGTTTGCCCTGATAACGTTTATCCCGCAGGTTGCGCTCTTCACGTTTGTTGGAGATGTAACCCGTTTCCACCAGGATTGAGGGGATATCCGGCGACTTTAACACCACAAAACCGGCCTGCTCCACGCGCCTTTTGTGCAGCCTGCCCACATGACCCAGTTCTTTGAGCACGTTGTTGCCCACGTCCAGACTGGCGGCGATAGTGGCATTCTGTGACAGATCCAGTAGCACCGAGCGCAGCAGGTCATCCTTGTCATCCAGGCTGACACCACCGATCACGTCGGCGTTATTTTCACTTTTTGCCAACCACTGCGCGGCCTCACTTGAGGCACCATTGGGCGACAACACATACACCGACGAGCCACTGGCCCGCCCGTTGCGGAAAGCATCCGCGTGGATGGAAATAAACAGGTCGGCATGTAGGGCTCGCGCCTTCTTTATTCGTTTGCGCAGCCCCAGGTAATAGTCGCCATTGCGAATCATCACCGGCCGCATGCCCGGTTCCTTTTTGATCAACCGTTCCAACTGGCGGGCAATGGCCAATACCACGTGTTTTTCACGCGTGCCACGATGCCCGGAGGCACCGGGGTCGTCACCACCGTGTCCAGCGTCGATGGCGATAATTACGTCACGCGGCGCACCCTTGTTAGGGCGGACGCTGCTGTGCGCCACTTTGGGGACGGATTTTACGCGGGTGTCACTGAGGTCGATCACCAGACGGTGACCGTATTGTTTGGTGGGTTTCAGCAGGAAACTTTTAGGACGCACCTTGGCCTTGAGATCCAGCACCATGCGCAGGTCATGACGGTTCCGCTTGGCGCTGCGCAGCTTGCTCACCACACTTTGTGAGAAATCCAGGCCGCGAGGGGCCTGGCTCAGACGAGCATTTTTCAGATCGATGACCAGGCGATTGGGGGAACGCAGCATGAAAATGGAATGTTCAACGGGGCCGCTGATCTCAAACACCAAACGGGTGCTCTCCGGCCCTGCCCACATGCGCACGTCATCGACACTGGCGGCATGCGTGGCAACGGGCAGCAAAAGTGCAAGAAATAGAAAAACGGCCAGCCGCAGCTGCCCCGTCTTCTCGCTCGAAGACACACCCATTTGTCCGATCCTCCCGATAACACCACGCATGCTTACATATTGTGCAAACAATTCCACAAAAAGCAAGTTTTTTCTTAATTTACATTAAGATAGGAAGAATACTTATTCTTGAATGGAGATTAGCTTTGCAAGGTTTTTTTTGAGGTGGTCAATAATTATTCAACCCGTCGATCCAGATGTACGGTGTGCCTGCAGGATATAAATTTTTCCGTCATTCCGGTGTACGGCTCCACCGATGGGGAGCTAGAGTGACACGGAAAGATATATCCGAGGCCGGAATCTAGATTGTCTCTAAAGCCACTAAATCCCGCCTTCGCCGGAATGACGAGTTAAGAAGAAATTGAGATAACGCCCGGTCTACCTATCGCTGAAATCGACCAAATCATTCAGCCATTGGGCGCGGCCCATTTCCGTCGCCCGAAGCAGCACCATCCGCCCATCGCCCATCCCTGCGGCGAGATAATCAATCTCAATATGCACGTCCGCCACAGGCAACACGCCCTCGCCCCGCTCCGGCCACTCCACCAGCACCACAGCCTCGGGTGAAAAATAATCACGCACACCGAGAAACTCCAGCTCCTCCGGATCAGCAAGGCGATACAAGTCGAAGTGATAGGCCATACGAACCCCCGGCTCACCCGGCAACTCATAGGGTTCCACCAGGGTGTAGGTGGGGCTTTTGATGCGGCCCGTAACACCCAGACCCTGCAAAATGGCCCGGGTTAAAGTGGTTTTACCGGCACCGAGTTCACCGTGCAGGTAAATTATACAGCCGGAATCGGGGGTCGCCGCCAGCGCCTGGGCAATGCGTTGACCCAGTGCCAGCATGGCAGCTTCATCGGTAATGCTGAGGCTAACATCAGCGAACGATAAACTATCAGAGTTTTTCATAATGAGCACTGGCACTACTGACTTTTCCTTGTTCGTTAAAACAAAAAAACTCTGCCGATAACCCCCGGTGGCCTTGATAATGCAAGACAACACTGTTCACTCCGCAATACACGCCAATCAGCTTGAAAGAGAGGTCGGGATTTTTCGCTAACGCCATTGACCAATACTCGCGAACGGCATTGACCCCCCTTAACGTACCGCTGGATTCATTCGCAATTGTTTTTATCACTGGCGATGTCATTTCAAAATCACGCGAGTAATACGCGAGGATCTTGTCCATGTCATGGCTATTCCAGGCCTCCACCCATTCCTGTGCAAACTGTTGCGCAAATTCCTTTTTCATTTTTCTATCCAATCATCTTGCGTTAGCCCAACAAGCGCCGCATAACTGGAAAAAGATCCGACGCTAGCAAACCCCGTTGCCCATATTTGGCAGCAACATCCGCCGCATGGGCATGCAGACACACGCCCAAACGAACAGCCTCCCCGAGTGAGAATCCTTGCGCTAACAAGCCCGCAATCACGCCCGTCAATACATCCCCCATGCCGCCACTGGCCATACCGGGATTCCCCTCACTGCACACGCTACTCTCACCGGCGTCATCGACGACCACGGTACCCGCACCTTTCAACACCGCCACGCCGCCGTATTTTTGCTGCAATTCAGTGGCGGCTTTAATACGATCGGCCTGTACTTGTTCAATACTCTGCTGCAATAGACGCGCCGCTTCACCGACGTGGGGAGTCAATATCCAGTTATCCCGCCACATCGGTTCAGCGGCCAGCAGATTCAGCGCGTCGGCATCCACCACCATGGGCAATGAACTTTCCAGCACGGCGGAAAATAACTTGCGGCTCCACTCACCCTGTCCCAGGCCCGGCCCCACCGCCAGCACGCTGGCGCGTTTCAGCAGCGGAGTCAGCGCTGCGGCGGATTCAACCCCGTGCGACATCAATTCTGGCCGGGCGGCACTGACAATGGCAGCGTGATCCGCGCGCGTTGCCGCACTCACCAATCCCGCCCCTGTACGCAGCGCCGCTTCACCCGCCAGACGCAATGCACCCGACATGCCGTGATCACCACCCACCACCAGCACGTGACCAAAATCACCTTTGTGCGCCGCAGGGTCACGCGGCGGCAGGCTGAATTGCTCCCAACTAATTTGAGCAGCAGGAGAAGGATTATCAGACGTGGACTTCATCGGGCTATCATAGCGGCTATGAGCGCATCACAAAACCATCCTGATTGGGCCACGCTAGCCGCCGACATCCAGCAATGGGGGCAGGAACTGGGCTTCCAAAAACTCGGTATCAGCGATACGCAACTCGACGAGGCCGAAACCCACCTGCGCAACTGGCTGGATGAAGGCAAGCACGGCCGCATGGAGTACATGGCCAAACACGGCACTAAACGCAGCCGCCCGGCCGAACTGGAGCCAGGCACAGTGAGCGTGATCAGTGCGCGCCTGGATTATTTACCGGGTAACGGTGACGACCCGGAAGCGATTCTAGCCGACCCTCAAAAAGCCTACATTTCCCGTTATGCGCTGGGCCGCGATTATCACAAAGTGTTGCGCAATCGCATGCAGAAGCTGGCGACACGCATTGAACAGGCCATCGGTACATTTGGTTATCGCGTATTTACCGACAGTGCTCCCGTGCTGGAAAAAGCGTTGGCGGAAAAAGCCGGGTTAGGTTGGATCGGCAAACACACAAACCTGCTTGCCGAGCAGACCGGTTCGTGGTTTTTTCTCGGTGAAATTTATACAGACCTGCCACTGCCCACTTCTTTGCGCGCGAACACGACTGCCACCAACCACTGCGGCACTTGCACTGCCTGCATTGATGCCTGCCCCACCCGCGCCATCGTCGCGCCATACAAGGTCGATGCGCGGCTGTGCATTTCCTATCTCACTATCGAATTGCGCGAGAGCATTCCTGTTGAATTGCGGCCGTTAATAGGCAATCGTATTTATGGTTGCGATGACTGCCAACTGGTCTGCCCGTGGAATCGTTTTGCACAGCCCACGCCGGAAACCGATTTTCTGCCACGACATGAACTAGACAACATTACTTTGCTCGAATTGTTTGACTGGAATGAGGAACAGTTTCTCCAACGCACCGAAGGCAGCCCTATCCGGCGCATCGGCTACGAGTGTTGGTTGCGCAACATTGCGGTTGCAATGGGTAACACGCCACGAAATGAACGGATTATTTCCGCACTTCGCAGCCAGCAACAACATGCCTCGCCGCTGGTGCGAGAACATGTGCAATGGGCACTTGAGCAACAACTGAAAAACTAAATGTAGGGTGGGCACCGCCCACCAGCAAAGACCGGGGCGACCATGATGGACAATACCCACCCTACGCACTTCGATAAAATGTCAATGTGTCAGTTGGGGTGGTACGGGAATCCCAACAATACGCACTTAGCACGAACTATACTTCCACAACGTATCAACCACGCACCGACAATAACCTGGCAAAAATCCGATCACCCCACAAATGCAACACCAAGCCAGAAACAATCAGACTACTACCAAACAACACTTCCGCCGAAATACTTTCTCCATTCAGGCTTGTGCCGAGTATCAACGCCAGCACAGGCGTCAACAAGGTAATTAACGATACTCGATTAGCTTCCAGTTTTTTCAACAAATAAAAATATAGGGTAAAGCCCAACGCCGAGCCAAATACCCCAAGGTAAAGCATCGACAACCCTGCCTGCGCAGTCATTGCCGTGGGCACATGTCCATCGAAAATCAACCAGGTCAAAAAGAACAACGGCGCCACCACAAACAAGCCACCGCTAGTGACCGTTAGACCCGGCAAACCCCCGCCAATGCGTTTCACCCACACACCGCTAACGCTGTGCAAGGTCACCGAAAATAAAATGGCCAACACGCCTTTCCAGGCATTCTCCGCCAACATAATGTCCGAGGAAAAGATACTCAGCAGACCCGCAAAACCCAAGGCCATACCGAACAATTTGCCGGGCGTGAAACTTTTTTCACCCAACAGCGCAGCAGCAACAAGCCCCGTCAACAACGGATTGAGGCCGTACAGCACAGCGATCAATCCCGAGGGAATAAACTGCGCCCCCCAATAAACACTGAGCATGGCGCCATAAATGGCAATGCCTGCCGCAAAATAAGTGTTGCGTGCTTCACGATGCCAGGGCAGACCGGGTTTCAGAATTTGCAGCAACACGGCGCACACCACTGCGCCAAGCATCATGCGCCCGGAGATACCAAACAGGTATCCCCAGCCTGCACTGCTCCACTGAATAGCCAATGGCGTTGTTGACCAAATCAACACCACCCCCAGAAATGCCGCTGGCACGGACATGACGATTTCCTCCTTTGTTTACGTCGTCATTTAAAAAAATTCCCAAAAACCAAAAAGGCCGCAGTCTTTCGATCTGCGGCCTTTTGAATTCGGGGTAAAAATAAATCTAGCTCAATGAATTCTCCGGCTCACGCAGACGAGCGGCCTTAACTACCGGTAGTGGCAGCCAAATGATTACGTGTCGCATTGCTGTGAATAAGAAATTCATGCACACAAGTTTGGGGGGCGCTGACAAAAGAGTCAACATTTTAATTTAAGCTGCATTGCATTTTCTACAACCTCCAGTAATAAAACTCATCCCCACGTCTGTGGGGAACGCCATGCCCGCGTTAGCATTAACATCTGCGCCCTCGGTTCATCCCCACGGGTGTGGGGAACGCCGGAACAACGATGTTCAAGCCGCGATCAATTTCGGTTCATCCCCACGGGTGTGGGGAACGCAAAGACGGGATGACTGTGCTGGATGAGAACGGCGGTTCATCCCCACGGGTGTGGGGAACGCGTAGGAAAGGTCTGCGTTAACGTATAACCAGTCGGTTCATCCCCACGGGTGTGGGGAACGCCGATAAAATTCAGATCCCAGTCGGTGAGTTTGCGGTTCATCCCCACGGGTGTGGGGAACGCCGATTACGGCGCTAGTAGGTGAAAC
>CAZXZI010000095.1:0-10467 GCA_964645165.1 uncultured Ectothiorhodospiraceae bacterium | reverse complement strand
GCGAATCCCTTGCCATAATCAGAAAGGGTTCCGTCAGTGACGTTTGAATAATGGCAATAAAAACCAACCAAAAAGAAAATAATTTAAAGATATGACCCACAAGAACAGCAACATCAAATACGGTGGCATATTGAGTAAAGCAAAGCTCCGCCAACATAGTCAGCACTATTGACGCAATCATTAATTTATAAATATTCGGCTCAATACGAGAGTGTTCTCGATGTAAATAGTAAATCGCACCACCAAGAATCGCGACAATCAGATATTCACTGAGCAGTTTAAATGCCGTTATCCCCTTGTCGGAAAGATAGGCATCCGGAAATGTACCGCTCACAATAGTCGCTACGAGCACCACGGATACCGCCCCATAAATAGAGAAAGTGAGACTTTGATGCAGGTTCCGGGTAAGGAAATAAGGAGCTGTAATCAGTATCACGGCTTCCATATAACGACTAGCTACCCAAAACTGTACGGCGGGATTCATACTTTCCGCAGGGAAAAAACCCAAACCTTTGAAGGTAAACGCATGAAATAAATCAATCACGCCAACCCAGACATAACCGCAACCCAGGTACATGAGAAAATTATTTTGTGAAAAAGGATAGGTTTTCCATGCGACCAACCCCATGAGGATCGCAATGAATATTGCAAACAATTCAGCCAGGGTATGGAATAGTAAAAAATTATAGTCGTACGTGAAAATCAAAAACACGGACAAAATAATGGGAATGTACAGGTGCAGCGGAAAAACCGAGTTTTCTTGCTGCATACTTGCGCTATCCATAGCTTATCCGGTCTGTCGTGAAAAATATTATTTAGTTCTAATACTCTCTACGCCTAGAATAGTCAATGTTTCCCCAAGGACAATCTCGATGGCTTAACTAGAAATCGACCCATAGCATTTGCACAGAGAATCATCTGCAATATTGTCGGCTATATTTCCCTTTCAAAGCCATTGCTTGCTGATTCCGTGATAAGCAGCGGAGCTTCTAGGCCACATCACTGTAAGCATCATAATGATCGGAAATTTTCTCCGGAGGAAAACCTAGCCTGGTAATACTTTGTGATGCCACTTTCAGTCCCAGCTCAGGCGCCACGCTTTCTTCCAGTAAAGCCTGATAATAATTTTCCAGCCCGGTAATGGCGTCAGCAAGCAAATCCAAATTAATACGGCTGGATTCATTTTCATTCAGTATAAGTTCCTGACACACATATTGGTTGATCGCATCAGCTAAATTTGCCTGCTGGTCGTCGTTAATTGCATGCATGGCGCCCGCCATTTGTTTGAGCAAGTCCGGCACCCCGCCTAAAAGGGCAATGCTCGATGAACCTTTAACGGAATATTGATCCACCGATTCTTTGATGCTGCGCAATATTTCTAACAATTCCTGAGCAACCACTTTCATCATTGACTCATATTCTGCTGGAGGAATACCTCCCAAGTCGTCTGGACTTAGCATTGAGCGCGCCAAATGAGTGATCGAAGACTCCACGTGCAGCAACGCTGTCGCGATATCCATAAGATCTTCATCACTGAGCACTTCGTGATGCGCAATCTTTTCTGCTAATAATGTTTTTTGCGCATCGAGCACAGCCTTCTGCTTAGCCATTCCCAACATATTTAAAATGTCTGATACTGTAGAAAAGTTCTTCAGAATAGGCGCCAAACCTTCTGCTGAGCCTAGCCGGTTACGCTTTGTAATATCCAGCTCATCTTTTATAGTCAGCAATTCTTCTTTGAGTTGGTCGGCAACACTCTCCACCATATTTACATTAAAGCCGTACAAACTTTCCCGCGCCTTATCGATTTCATGCTCATCGACTTGACCTAACTGAAAAGCTTTTTTAATCCCTGCAACCCTGTCGCTACATGACGGTGATTGCGCAACATAGTACAAAAGGTTTTTGATAATTGTTTCAGGTGGCGCAGTCGATAAGGCCTGCTCACCCTGAGTGATGATGCGATAAATCTCTCGATCTATGCGCCCAAGTAATATCTTCACGGCAACACTTGGCTGTACATCTTTACTGTGCAAGGAATCGACGAGACCCAATGACACCCACCAAAATTGGTGTGATTCGTTGCTCGTACTGGCAATGAGCAGATTCTCCAGAACAAACATGAGCTTCTCAAGGTTTTCTACTTCCCGGTCTTGCTTGATGACACCAAGCAAGCCTGACAAATATCCTGGACGCAATTTTTTTGCCACCACGGCAATATCACCGGCAACAACACATTTTTGCGCGGGCTTTTCCGGTAAGACAACAGAGCATTTCGGGACAAAAAAGTCGCCTTCAGAAAAAAGGGCTTTCCCCTGGCATGCGCGGCAATCGTTCAATATTGGCAGCAAAATTAGTGGCAAATCCGGCTGGCCGTGGTACAGACTCTCCAAGTATCCGGTGAGTTGATACATCCCCGCAGCCAGCACCTCTGCAGCTTCAATTTTGTGCTTCACCTGTTCGTCCAACAACGCGCAGGCTAGCAATTCCAATTCTATCGCCAGAATTTTTGCACCTTCAATCTCCACCATTTCCACCGCACCTTTTACCCGATGCAGGGCGCCAATACAGGTTTTGATGGGCGTGGTGTCTTCGCTGTTTGCCGTGAAGTCGGTAAGTGCTGATTGCACAAACTGCAAGGTGTCAGCCACGCCTTCTTTTATCCACGCCAGCGTTTTACGATCTATTGCTCTGTTGTTCAACTCCTTAACCCCCGGTCGCTGCGCTTTTACGTAGCGCACGAATAGCGTTACGAGACTCCTGAATCCTCGTTATCGTCCCCTTGTCGATTTCTTTTAGAGATTTATGCTTTCTTATGCATAAAAAGTGATAAGGATTTTTATTGATAGCGCGATTGCTTTTAAGGGCGGGCTTGGGCGCTCTGCCGACAGCTGGCACTGGTGTGAATATGGGATGCCTGTGCCTATTAACTGCGTGGACGGATTGCCTGCAAATACTGGTGTTCTATATCCGTAATGTTGGGATTATTGTCAACCAGAGTGTGTATTACAGCATCGTACAAACCTCGGTCTTTGAGCATGGCCGAATTCACCGCCAAAGCACGAATAATGACTGATCCCGGTTTTTGTCCACCCAGGTTTTGCAGGATGCCGCGAATGATGGGCCCATTTTGCGCAAAGCGATTGTGCGCGACGTTATCCATAAACTGAAAAAACAGGCGTGTCTTTAAGGGCGGCTCGCCATTGTTGACGTGTTCACGAAACTGATTGACCACCG
The DNA here is from genome assembly GCA_964645165.1 of uncultured Ectothiorhodospiraceae bacterium. GTDB lineage: Bacteria > Pseudomonadota > Gammaproteobacteria > SZUA-152 > SZUA-152 > SZUA-152. Next base: position 7,230 of record CAZXZI010000095.1, on the reverse strand, counting down.
CCAGCTTATTCCACAGGTCTCGCAAAATCGGCGCCGGCATCAGTTGATAAAGCATGCCTTCCAATTGTTGCCAGTTGCTGCTTTGGTCGGCATTGGCCAATTGCGCAGCGAGCTGTCCCAGCAGGCGCTGATCTGGTCGATAGCCACTGTAATAGGCGTATCGCTCCTGCATGATTTGCGGATAGCTGTCCGGCTCGGTAAGTTCCTGGTAGGCCACAATCGAATTACTTAGCGGATCGAAGAGATCAACCTTGTGACGCAGGAAGAAGGCCTGCTCAGCACCCGTATCCACCAGCGGCACATAATCGGAGTTAGGCTGCACATCTTTGCTCAACAATTTAAAGGTGTTGATGTTGGCCACATAATTACGGTTAGCATAATAACCGGCGGGCTTGCGCAATCGGCGGAAGTCACTGGCAATGCTTTCGCTGTTGTAAAAGCGCGGATACTTGTCGGCGTTGAAATCCTCGTCGCTGGCCACTAGCAGCACATCATTTTCAACGTAGGGTGAGTGATACACCTCCACGTGAGCAAACACGGTGTTGAGCGCCTTGATGATGTTCAGCATCAGCTCCGAGGTAAACTCCGGCAGGTGCATCCATTGCACCAGGATGCCGTCGGCCTTCAGATAACGTTTACTGTGCGCATAAAATTCCTTACTGAACAAACTCGAGACACCACTTACCCAGGGATTTGATGGCTCGGAAACAATCACATCATATTGCTTGCCCGAGGTGCTGAAAAAGGTGCGGGCATCGTCGATGATCAAGTTTACGCGCGGGTCTTCGTATACCCGATGATTGTAGGGCCCCATGCGTCGCGCCAGATTCACCACCTCTTGTTCGATCTCGATCAGATCCATATTTTTCAGCAGCGGGTCGCCTAACATGTAATTAGCCGTCATGCCGCTACCCAGACCGATGATTGCCGCCTGATAGGGTTTGTCGATAATCGACATGGGTAGAAAGGCCAGCGCGGCCTGTGTTTCTTCACTGCGCGTACCGCCCACTGCGGCATCGGTTTTGCCGTTGGTTTTAATCAGTTTGATATCGCCCACTTCGTGCAGCGAAATGGTGGCTGTTTTCCCATCGCGCACGGTGACCTTTTCATCGGGCATCACAAAGGCGGTGCGCCGAAAGAAGCCGGCGGCGATGACGTTGGGATTAAAGCTGACAAACAATAACGGAGTGATGATAAGCAACGAAACCACCGATGCTGTCATCAACTGCACCCGTGGAACCTTGTACACCACCAACAATAACAGGCCGATGCCCATGTCGATGAATGCGCCAGTAGCGATGGTCATCTTCAGTTGCAACACGGGCAGCAAAACCAGCCCCGCAATCACCGCGCCGAAAATCGCACCCACAGTATTAAAGCCGTACACCGCGCCCACATATTTCTCACTGCGCGCCACGTTCATCAAATAATAGGTAATGATGGGCAGGGTTGTGCCAGCAATAAAGGTAGTTGGGAACATCAGAAACAGGCTGAGCCCGTATTTCATCAGACTGAATAGCCAGTAACCCTCGTTGGTTTTATCAAGGAATTCCTTGGAATGCTCCATCACGCTGAACGCGGGTTCATAAAAATAGATGCTGGTCAGCGCGAAGGCACCCATCAACAATTGAGCCAATGCCAGCAGCATCACCACGTGCCGAGTTTTTTGTAGCAGCTTTTTCGCCGCCAGGCCGCCGAAGGCCAGCCCCAGCACAAAGGCGGAGACCATGATGTCGAAGGAATGAGTGGACGCCCCCAGCAACAGGCTGAGCAGGCGTACCCAGCTGATCTCGTAAACGAAGGAGGCAAACCCAGTGAGCAGACTCAACCCCAAAAACAGTGCTGCGGCATTGCTCAACGGATGATGGTCACCCGCGTGATGCTCGATGACGACTAAGGGCGATTCCTCTACCGCGGTAAAACGCTCGTCCGCTTGCGCCATGCCGCCCACCAGCGCCTTGGCTATAAAAAAGAACCCGGCTGCAACGATCAGGTTGCCCAGCGCCGCCATCTGCAGCGCCCCTTCGGTGCCCAACTGCGGAATCAAAATGTACGACGCCAGAAGGATGCCCACGGAGGCGCCGATGGAATTACTGAAATAGAGCAGGGGGAAAGCGCTCTGCCCACCGTCTCGGCTGATGCGCACCATGGCCACGCCCAATAGCGGAAAGGTAGCACCCAGCAAGATCGCTATGGGCCCGGTGATGACCACGGAAATACCGATTTTCAGCCATTCAGCCAGTGATGCGGCCAGGCCGCCAGCATTGCCGTAAAACACCTGGGTGCTGAACACGTACAGGTCGTGATAAAAAAATCCGCCGACACCAATGAGCAACTCCACCAGCGCGTAGACTAAAAAAGGGTTTTTCAATGCCTTCGTGTAGCGCGCAGCCAACAGAGCACCGATGCTCATTCCGCCCATAAAGATGCACAGGGTCAGCACCTGGCCGTAGGAAGAGTGGCCGAGAAACAGCTTCAGATACCGTGCCCAGATACCTTCGTAGATCAACGCCACAAAACCAGACAGCGCAAACAGGCCATAAATGGCCAGTAGCGGGAATTTGCCGGTAGTCATTGCTTCGGTGGAGCCAGATCTAGACATGCAGGAATGAACCTCGTTTTTTTGTGAGCATCATACCCCATGCCCCGCCCATGGCGTCGCGCAGGCGCATTTTAGTCGGGTAAATGCGGATAAAGCCAGGGAGTAATTATGCGTTGACCTGATATGTTGATAAAGGTAGTTTATGCGTCACCGTCTAGAGGTTAACCGGTACATCATGAGCCTGGACAGTTAATGAACACAACGCGGCGATCGATCGCGAGCCTATGAATTTGGGGGAGAAGAAGAAAAATGAAGATAAAAGTCGTCATCCTGCTAGCAACATCTGCACTACTGCCAGTTTATGTCAACGCAAGCAGTGAGAGGCATCATGCTCAGGCTACAGATCATGAGATTGCTGAACAGCGCGCCGCGCTGGCAAAAAACACCAAGGGCAAAGGTTTCGGCCCGCAGTCTCCGCGTGATATTGACGCAGCCGCTGGCAATAACGGCCGTTCGTTTAATCCTGCGCCCACCTCGACAGCGATGAATCTCTGCAATATTCATTTTCACAAAAACGCGGAACATAAAGGCGGCGAGTTTACCGAGTACGCGGGTAACGGTAATGGCCACGGCTACCAAAGTGGTTATAAATATTCGGGCAAGCTCAGCGCGACTGAGCTAACACCCGCCACCACCTGCCCAAGTGAACATAGCAAACTTGCATCAGGTGACACCATTGAAGTGCATTACGTTTATTCCACCGCACAAATCAACCCTGGTCCCACTTTGGGTTCCTGCCTGAGTGAGGCCATCAATAATCCACAGTTGCGTGTTGAGACCCAGGTGTATGTCGTGGTGAATGACAAAAATGCGCTGGACTTCGGCAAGCTGACCCAGCACAGCGTCAAAAATGGTCTGCATCAGGCATCGAACATTCCTGGCAATACTGGCACACCTGTGCAGTACGCCGGCTCAACCACCGGCCCTGGGTACAACGAAAAAGGCTCGCCTTTTCAAGTGACCTGGAGCGTTCGGCCTAAAATTGCCAAAGTTAACATTGCCACGGTTGGCGACTGGTGCAAAGGCAATACCTTTAAAGAAAATCATGCCCACGGTGTGAGAAACCTGGTGATTAACCCTGATCTGCTTTCAAAATTCTAACGAGTTAGTAACACTTTCCTGAGGGGGAGAGCTGGCCGCGTCCTGCATGATTGGGGGCGCGGCTTTTTTATGCCGGGAAGTTTATGTGGGCAGGTTGGCCTGCCAGATATGCTACTCATCGCTGGTTGTCTTGCTAAACCCGTGTCTTGCTAAACTCGCGTCTTACTAAACCAACGTATCGCTAAACCAGTCAAACGAACAATCGATCTCTTTGCGAATCTCGATGATGCCCGACAAACCTTCCGCCAGCATCACCGCCATGGGTGTCCGATTGTCAAAACGACGATGCGGCCGATGCAACCACAAACTGCCTGCCGCCGCATTGCGCGGATTGGCTAGACGTAATGAATGGCTGATGCCCAGCAAATGATCGACGTGCATGCGCACAGTATCGTCGAACGGCAGTGGCGTGCCTTGTTGGTATTTTTGGATGGATCGTGTGCGCGTATCGCCTGGTAACGCCAACAAGAAAATTTTATCCGCACTGCTAAGCCGCCATTCATCCAGCACCGCGATAATACGCAGGGTCAGGTTGATTTGTTCATCTTGGCTTAATGCATTCGTCATAAAATTTCGATCGGGTGCTTACGCGAGGTAACGCGCCAACAAACCTAACTCGCCGGATGACCGCTCTCCATCCTGGCCGTCCCAGGGAATCAACACCGTGTGACCACCACCGGGTGCAACATCCATCGGTTCATTTTTGAGGTTGCTCATTTCTGACAACACGACATCACGATTACCGCTGGGATGAATCAACTGCAGCGTGTCACCCACGGCAAATTTATTTTTCACGATCACTTCAGCCAGCCCGCGCTCTTTGTCGATGCGGGAAATTTCACCGACAAATTGCTGTTCGCTGCTGCGCGAGTGACCGGTGAGATAGTTTTGGGTTTCATGACTGTTATGACGCTCATAAAAACCATCGGTATATCCACGATTAGCCAGCCCTTCGAGCACACCTAATAATTTTGGATCAAATCTTTTGCCTTCAGCGGCTTCATCTATTGCCTGTCGATACACCTGCGCGGTGCGTGCGGCGTAGTAATGGGACTTGGTACGGCCTTCGATTTTCAGGCAATCGATGCCCATGTCCACTAACTGCTGCACGTGTTCAACGGCGCGAAGGTCTTTAGAGTTCATGATGTAAGTGCCGTGCTCGTCTTCTTCCATCACCATTTGCTCACCTGGTCTGCCAGGCTCTTCAATGAGCACGGGCTGATCGGCGGCGGGGTGACGTTCTGTGCCACCACAGGCGGCAGCTTGTTGCGAAGAAACGGGCGGCGCAACCTTTACTTGCGATGAGACTGGTGTTGCGACATGTAAATTACCGGTGGCATCTTCCGTGGCCTCTGACACTTTGTAGTCCCAACGACAGGAGTTGGTGCAGGTGCCTTGATTGGGGTCGCGATGATTAAAATAACCTGACAGCAGACAACGCCCGGAATAGGCGATGCACAATGCGCCATGCACAAACACTTCCAGCTCCATGTCAGGACACTGCTGACGAATCTCGGCGATCTCGTCCAGCGACAACTCACGCGACAAAATCACTCGCTCAATGCCAAGCGAGCCCCAAAATTTAACGGTGGCGTAGTTGACGGTGTTGGCCTGCACGGAAAGATGAATCGGCATTTCTGGCCAGCGTTCGCGCACCATCATGATTAGACCGGGGTCCGCCATAATCAGTGCGTCCGGTTGCATGGCGATAACCGGCGCCATGTCCTTCATGTACGTCGTGATCTTGGCATTGTGCGGCGAGATGTTACTGGCCACGAACAGCTTTTTGCCTAGCGCGTGTGCCTCGTCGATGCCGATCTTCAGGTTAGCGAGATCAAAATCGTTATTGCGTGCACGCAGGCTGTAACGTGGCTGCCCGGCGTACACCGCGTCGGCGCCGTAGGCCAGCGCGTAGCGCATGTTCTTCAGGGTGCCGGCAGGGCTGAGGAGTTCGGGTCGTTTCATCGGATTACACGCAAAAGGAAAGGAATAACGCAGATAATGGCTGCGAATTGTACCACGAGCTTTGCCGCACAATGCCATCGTGTATGATGGCTACCCGATTTGATAAACACTTACAAACCTTATTCATTGTAGGAGATAGTTAGCATGGTCAGAACCGAAACCCCCGTCTGTGATTTTGGCACCCCCGCCATGGATTTTGCCCTGCCCGGCGTAGACGGCAAGACCTGGAGCCTGGCCGATTGCGCCGGCGAAAAGGGCCTGCTAGTGATGTTTATCTGCAATCACTGCCCCTACGTGCAGTCCATTCGCGAACGCATCGTGCGTGATACCAGGGAATTGAATGCACTAGGCGTGAACACGGTGGCCATCATGTCCAATGACCCTACCGACTATACTGAAGACTCCTTTGAGAACATGCAGGCCGTGGCCAAGGAGTTTGACTTTCCCTTTCCCTATCTTATTGATGAAACACAGGAAATCGCCAAAAATTACGGTGCAGTCTGCACCCCGGACTTCTTCGGTTACAACGCTGATCTGCAATTACAGTATCGCGGTCGATTGGATGAAAGCCGCAAAGAAGCCGTCAGCGACGCCCGGCGCGACCTGTTCGAGGCCATGAAACAGGTGGCAGAAACCGGCAAAGGCCCCGAGGAGCAAGTGCCGAGCATGGGCTGCTCCATCAAATGGAAAGGGGAGACAGAGTAGCGACCTACGACAGTAGCCGATATGGCGGCTTTTTGACGGAGCCTGAAACCATCCTGCCCTTGCCCTGATGGCGCTGATCGAGGACAATTACAGGTTCCCCCCGGCGTTCAGCCAGGCTGATACGGGGGAGTTGAGAGGTGGTCTGGCGACCCAACCAGCAAATAGCACGTTGTTGGCGCGCCGACCGGGGAAGAGAGAATGACAACGACACGCCAAACCTGCTGTTAACCCTAAGCGGCTAACTTCACTGCTGGTTTGTTTTAATCTCCGTTATTTTCGTGAATTCCTCTGCTGGCCAAAACGAAAAATTAATGCGTCGACTTATCGCGCATCACTATGAATTTATTGCGGCTTTTCTTCAGCCACATAAAGATTTTTCGCAGTGAATCTTTCATTTTGCTGCAATGAAGATTGTTACCATTTTTTGAACTTGTTTTAGGAGAATCACATGTCGAAACGCAGAAATCTTGCTAATGCCGTCCGAGCGCTCACCATGGACGCCGTGCAGAAAGCCAATTCCGGTCACCCGGGTGCGCCCATGGGCATGGCTGATATCGCCGAAGTTTTGTGGAACGACCACATGGTCCACAACCCTGCTAACCCTGACTGGGCCAATCGCGATCGTTTTGTGCTGTCCAACGGCCACGGCTCCATGTTGATTTACTCCTTGCTGCACTTAACTGGCTACGACCTCAGCATCGAAGACCTCAAGCAGTTCCGTCAGCTGCACTCCAAGACCCCCGGACACCCTGAATACGGTTATGCGCCGGGCGTAGAAACCACCACTGGCCCTCTGGGTCAGGGCGTCACCAATGCCGTGGGCATGGCCATCGCTGAGAAAGCATTGGCCGGCCAAT
>CAZXZI010000094.1:0-10826 GCA_964645165.1 uncultured Ectothiorhodospiraceae bacterium | reverse complement strand
ACACTGCACCACCTCGTCCACATACTTTCCGGTTCATGCGGAATCTAACACAAAGTGGCCAATATCCACGCCGACTTATCCTGCTTGGCCTACTGGCCTTACTGCTGACGGGCTGTGTCAGCGCGCCCCCACCAGATCTACAAACACAGGCCGAGGCCATCGCCTCCAACACGGCGGAGCTGGAGCAAATGGTCACCGACGGGCGTTTTCTTGATGCCGCGCTGGCTTACTCCAAACTGGCCGCCGAGGCACCCTCCCCACTACGGGAAGCCTACACTCTACGCACCGCCGAGCTACTGATGTTGGGTAACTACGTACCGCAGGCGCATCAAATGCTCAATGAAATCGATGCCACTGCCTTACCCACCGATTTGCAAAGCCGCCACGCTCTGCTCTCCGCGAGCATTTCACTGGCGCGGCAATTACCGGACGAAGCGCTAGCGTCGCTGGACCAAGCGCAAACCCTGCTCGCCACCACGGAAGAAGTCGCCCCACAAACCCAATTGCGCTTACACCAACTACGCGCCAAGGCCTTTGCACAACAGGGCAATCATCTGGAATCTGCCCGCGAGCGGGTGATGCTGGAACCTCTACTCGACAGTCCCGACGCGGTGCTAGCCAATCAGGAGGCCATTCTCGCGTCCCTGCAAAAACTCACTCCCACCGCTCTGCAGACTCTGCAAACCAGTGGTCCGCCGAACGAGCTCAGCGGCTGGCTGGAACTCGCCCAGCTAGGTCACAGCATGGCCGACAACCAGCTGGGCGGTGCTGATGTGGTCACCTGGCGCGAGCGCTACCCTGCTCACCCGGCACTGGATGAGATCATCGCCGCCGTGCTGTTGGCGCGCCCACGGGTGCTGCCGTTACCAAAAAAGATCGCGCTGATCCTGCCGCTGAACAATCGTTTCGCCAAGGCCGCCAGCGCGGTGCGTGATGGTTTTCTTGCCGCTTATTATTCACAGCCGGAGGCCGCCCCGGCCGACGCCCCCTCGCCCAGCCCAAGCAGCCTCGACACCCCGTCCAGCGTGGTGCCCAGCATCGCTATTTATGATTCCGGCAGCGACCCTGCGGCGATTGATCTGGTTTACCAGCAAGCCATCGACGACGGCGCTGAGTTTGTGGTGGGCCCGCTGAACAAAGCGGCGGTGAATCAACTGGCCACGCACGATGAACTACCGGTGCCGGTGCTGGCACTCAACTACAGCGAGCAACACGGCGAAGACACCGCTCAGCTCGAGAATTTATTTCAGCTCGGCCTGTCGCCGGAACAGGAAGCACAAAAAGTCGCCGAGCGCGCCTGGCTCGACGGCTACAGTCGCGCCGCAATCATCACCCCCAGTTCCGCCTGGGGCACACGCGTGGCCAAGGCATTTAGCGAACGCTGGCTGCAATTCGGTGGACACGTCGTGGAAAAGCAAACCTACGACGCGAAAAAAAGTGACTACTCACTACCGATCCGTCGACTGCTCAACGTGGACGAAAGTGAGCAACGCAAGCGCAAGCTGCGTCAGATACTGGGCAAAAAACTGGAATTCATTCCGCGTCGCCGACAGGACATCGACTTTATTTTTATGGCCGCCGGTTCTCGCCAGGCGCGTTTGATCCGCCCGCAACTACGTTTTCACCACGCGCCCAAGGTGCCGGTGTATGCCACCTCGCACAGTTACAGCGGCAGCATCGATGCAGACATGGATCGTGACATGGACGGTGTCATGTTTTCCGACATGCCGTGGACTCTGAACAACGACCCATCTGTGCCCAGCCTGAAAAATAACATCGAAAGCATCTGGCCCAATGCCAGCAAACGTTACTCGCGTTTATTTGCACTGGGAGTGGATGCCTACCGGGTGATTGGTGAACTCAACAGCCTGCGCCGCAACCGCGCCGAATTTTATCCCGGTGAAACAGGCGACCTGTATCTGGATGTCAACAATCGCCTACAACGGCGCCTGACGTGGGCGAAGTTTGAACGTGGCGTACCGCTGCCGCTCAATGAATTTTAACGGCCTGCGCAAAACACCATGCCCGGCAAAAAGTCAAAGAAAGAGACAGGCAATCACGCAGAAACTGCCGCCTGCAATTATTTGCAACGCCAGGGGCTTAAGCTTGTCGAACGCAATTATCTCTGCAAACGTGGCGAGATTGATTTAATTATGCGTGACGGACAAAACACGGTGTTTGTGGAAGTGCGCTACCGACGCAACGACCGCTTTGGCAGCAGCGCGGAAAGTGTCGATTGGCGCAAGCAATCCAAACTACTGGCCACCGCGGAACATTATTTACAGCAGCATCCCAAGGCGGCACAGAGTGCCTGTCGTTTTGATGTGGTTGCGCTCACCACTGAAAATGCACAGCAAAAAATTCATTGGATTGAAGACGCTTTTCAGGCCTGAACCTTCGATCAAACGCCATATTTAGGCCTCATGATTTCAATACGATCACAAAGTGAGAACACCATGACATTCAACAAAGCCGTCTTCATTCTATTCACCATCAGCACATTCTTGCTCAGCAGTGGTTGTGTTGCCCCGGTAATTCTCGCCGCTGGCGGCGGTGCTAGCATCGCACACGACAAGCGCAGCAACGAAGCCATGCTTGACGATGAAATCATCGAGAGCAAGGCCAAAGACGCCATTTACAAAGACCCCAAAATGGCTAAACGCATTCACATCAACGTCACTAGTTTTAACCGGGTGGTATTACTCACCGGTGAAGCCTTGTCCCGTTCAACTCGTGACAAAGCCGTAAACATAGTGCGCAATCTCGACAAAGTGCGCCGTGTGCACAACGAGATCCGCATTGCTGACCTCACCGGCTTTAGCTCACGCACGGGCGACAGCTGGATCACTTCAAAAATAAAGACCCGAATGCTGGCCACCAAGGGTTTTGATTCAACACGCGTCAAAGTGCTCACCGAAGACGGCACGGTGTTTCTCATGGGGCTGGTAACCAAAGACGTTGGCAACAAGGCGACAGCGATTGCCCGCGACATCTCTGGTGTAAAACGCGTGGTGAAAGTGTTTGAATATTTATAAGCGCGTTCGCTCGCGGCTATCTATTTCACCGCAGAAACCATAGTGCCCATCTCCGCCGAAACTACCCAGGCACTCACGCGCTTGCTGGGCGAGCAACGAGTGCTCACCAAGCCCAGCGAACGGCTGACCTACGGTTACGATAACAGCCGTGAGCAAGCGCTGCCCGATCTTGTGGTGTTTCCCCAATCGCACGAAGAAGTGGTGACCATCGTGCAGCTTTGCTGTCGCGACAACATTCCACTCACCACGCGCGGCCGCGGCACAGGCACCACCGGGGCGGCCGTACCGGTCAACGGCGGCATTGTGCTTTCCACCGAACAGATGAACCGTATTCTGGAAATCTCACCCGACGACCGGCTGATGGTGGTGGAACCCGGGGTCACCAATCAGGCCGTGCAGGATGCCGCCGCCGAACACGGTTTTTTCTGGCCACCGGATCCCACCAGCGCGGCGGTGTGCACCGTGGGCGGGAACCTCGCCTACAATTCCGCCGGGCCACGGGCAGTGAAATATGGCACGCCACGGGAAAACACGCTGGGGCTGCGGGCGGTGTCTGGCGCGGGTGAATCCCTGCGCACCGGCACCCGCACTACCAAGGGCGTGGTAGGCTACGACCTCACCCGGCTATTAATCGGCAGTGAGGGCACTTTGGCGATCATCACCGAGGCCACACTTAAACTCACCCCGCTGCCAGAAACCAAGCATACCTTACAGGCAATTTACGCCGACATTAACTCGGCAACACAGGCCGTGGCGCAGATCATGGCCCAGCCAGTAGTACCCTGCGCACTGGAATTTATCGATGGCGCGGCCATTGAAATGGTACGTGCCGTGTCCACGGCCGTGCTACCCGAGGGTGCCGGGGCTCTGCTGATGATCGAAGTGGACGGCCCAGCATCAGCCATGCCTGAGATGGAGGATGCGGTACGACTGGCGGCGAGCACCAAAGGTCTGCTGAGTCTGAAAACCGCTAGCACCACCGAGGAAATCCGAGCTCTGTGGACTACGCGTAAGGCCTTGTCACCCGCGTTGCGCAACGTGGCGCCAAAAAAAATCAATGAAGACGTGGTGGTGCCGGTGTCCAAAATCCCAGATTTATTGGCCGGATTAGAGCAGCTGGCGGCACAGCACGACATCACCATCGTCAATTTTGGCCACGCTGGTAACGGCAACATTCACGTGAACCTGCTGGTAGACCCAGATGATCCCCGTCAGATGGCCAGTGCAGAATCCTGCCTGGATGCGGTGTTTTCACTGGTATTGGCGCTGGAGGGCAGTCTTTCCGGGGAACACGGCATTGGCCTGGTAAAACGCGAATTTGTCACCCGTGAAATCGATGCGCCCACCCTGCAGCTCATGCGAGGCATTCAGCTGAGCTTTGACCCCCAAAATATCCTTAATCCAGACAAGGCTTTACCGGCCAACCCTGCACAGGGCGAACCTACATAAAGGCTTGCAAGCATTAAAGTTTTACCTCCGACTAACCGCTAAGTTACTAACAATAAAACAATATTTTCGACGCCGGAAAATTCAGCGTTTAAGTATATGTTTCCCGGAGTTTTTTATTGTTAGAGCACTGATACGCACGGCTAGCGGAAACTCACTTGCCTAACAATGATGGGATGATCAAATACCAAGGAATACGTCATGGCCATCAAACGCAATCTCCATAATATTGATATTGTGGTTCGCACGCTTATCGGCGCTACACTGGTTTACATTTGTTTTATCGATACGTCCTACATTGCCAACGATGTGGTTCGTTGGTTATTGGGAGGATTTGGCGTCATCAATTTATTTGCTGCCGCACTGCGCTCATGTCCAATCTATGCCCTTGCTGGCATTAGCACGCATCGCAAATAATTTGTTCAAAAGAACATTTGCCAATGTCATTACGCCTTAAATTAATACTCGGCTTTATCGCCATCAGTTTAACGGTGATTGGTGCCTTCAGCGCGGTCGCGTATACCAGCGCGCGTGATTACACCCAGCATGTCGAAATGGATCATCTGCATAAGCGTAATACGCACATGGCAGAAATACTGGACACCTCCAAACCCATTCTTCCGCAATTGCAAAGCATGATGAAGTACCATGAAAGCGGCTATAACACTTACAGCATTCTCGACACCCAACATCATAAAATACTCCCCGGTGGCAGCTTCGCACTTGGCGAGCATTTGCTCACTGAAATTTACAAGCAATCCGCTCAAAATAAAAATCAGCAAGGTCAATTCATTCTTGGTACGCAGGAATATTTGTGGGCAGTCAAACCGATATTCAATACCCCATACGCCATTGCCAACATCTATCATCGCGACACAAATGATCTTTCATTATTTTTAAACTATATCGGCACACCATTGGGCATTACATTATTTTTCAGCATTTGGATATCCATCTGGATTTCCGCCATTCTTGCAAACCTATATCAGCAACTCGCGGAGAAGAACGCACAACTTGAGCATCAATCAAGCCATGACTTACTCACTCAACTGCCTAACCGAAACGCCATTGGAAAAATAGTACAGACAGCCGTAGCATCCGCAAAATCAGATAATACCAAGCTTCTGTTTTGCTTAATCGACATCGATGCCTTAAAAGAAATCAATGATAGCCTCGGCCATGAAAGTGGCGATATTCTATTAAATCAGGTGACCCATCGTCTAAAGCATACTTTATGTGATAGTGACCACATAGGCCGGTATGGCGGCAACAAATTTTCGGTAATGATAAAACATGATGATATCAATAGCGTTGAAAGCGTTAGCCAAAAGCTCCTTGAAAACTTTGAGCCCGTATATGAAATCAACGGTCACAGTCTTTATATCCGAGCGACCTTAGGCATTGCCATATTTCCTGACCATGCAGCTGCCGCTTATGAGCTGATGCAAAAAACAGAGACGGCTTTACATAAAGCAAGAAAACACGCCGTTGACTTCACAGTCTACGACATCAGCCAGGACAATAATAGCTCCGAACGTTTACGCCTGACCCATGATTTACGTAACGCCATTCGTAACGAAGAACTCCAACTGCACTACCAACCCCAGTATGATGTTCGCCGCAATGCTATCGGCAGTGTAGAAGCGCTAGCACGCTGGATACACCCCCAGCATGGATTTATTCCTCCGGACATTTTCATTGAGATTGCAGAGCAAACAGGACTCATTCAACCGTTAACTGACTGGGTTCTGCGCACAGCCATAAAGCAATGTTCGGAATGGCGCGACATGGGGGAAAATATCACCGTATCGGTGAACCTTTCCGCGCGAAATTTACATGATGAAGCACTGGGCAATCAAATATCGAACCTGCTCAGCTATTGGGGCATTGCGCCAGAAAAGCTTTGTTTAGAAATCACCGAAACAGCAATGATGACCGACCCTGAACATGCACGGAAACTACTTCAAGGCCTGGACGATTTAGGCGTTAGACTCTCAATCGACGACTTTGGCACAGGTTATTCTTCATTGAGCTACTTAAAACAGCTTCCAGTTGACGAGCTAAAGGTCGATAAATCTTTTGTATTAAATATGGCTAAAGATGAAAGTGATGCATCCATTGTGCGAGCCACAGTGAGTCTCGCGCATGATTTAGGCTTGGAAGTTGTTGCTGAAGGTGTCGAAGATCAGGCTTCACAAGATTCTCTCAGCAGCATGGGTTGTGAATATATTCAGGGCTACCACATCGCTCGCCCCATGCCACACGAAGAGCTCACGGCACTTTTGACATCTGCGGTCGCCAGTAATGATGACCAAGCCACGGAGCCTCCTTCCAGCATTCACCCAAAATGCGTTTAACTTTCTATTCAGATGGAAACAGGCAGAGAATTTGTCAAATAAATTCCGCTCGTGGTCACTTCAGCCTCATACGCCAGCGCTTCAACGCCCTGAGCCAACGCCCCGCATAATGTTTTGCCATAAACTGGGTCGATAGAATCTGCGGGGCGAAATTCACCGCAATCATTTCGTTGCACGCAATAAAAGATCACCGCTCGCTCGCCTCGCCCAGCAACTCCGATTAATTCACGCAGATGTTTTGTACCGCGTGCCGTCACTGCATCAGGAAACAAGGCCACACCATTCTCCGCAAGTGTGACGTTCTTCACTTCAACGTAACAGGGGGGGATTTTTGTTGGCTCGGCAGATTCAAGTAATAAGTCGATACGGCTGCGCTCATCACCATAGGGCACTTCACGGCGAATACTGGCATAGCCTTCTAGCGCAGAAATCCGACCTGAGCTAATTGCCTCCTCCACCAACCGATTACTCAGCAAGGTGTTAATGCCACACAACACGCCCGGAGCCACTTCCACAATTTCCCAACTGTGGGGGTATTTTCGTTTTGGGTTCTCTGCGATGCTCAACCAGACCCGGCTACCCGGCTCACTGCAGCCAGTCATAGCGCCGGTATTCGCGGTGTGTGCAGTAATAACGTCACCGCTGGTTAATTCAACATCTGCCAGGAAGCGCTTGTAGCGCCTGAGCAAACGACCTTCAATTAAAGGTGATGAAAACTCCAAACGACCGCCGGGCAAATACTTACTTTGACATAACCAAAAGTAACTCATTCATGCGGCGTACAAATGCCGCTGGGTCATCAAGCTGTCCACCCTCAGCCAGCAGCGCTTGTTCAAACAGCACTTTTGCTAACTCGCTAAATTGACCCTCATCAGTTTCACCTTTCAATTTCAACACCAGAGGATGCTCGGGATTGATTTCAAAAATGGGTTTGCTGCCAGGCATACTTTGGCCTGCCGATTTGAGAATGCGTTCCAGGTTAGCGCTCATATCATTTTCGCCTGTCACCAAACAGGCGGGCGAAGATGTCAGGCGGTGGGTTACTCGCACTTCACTCACCTCATCACCCAATGCCGTTTTAATACGTTCAACGATATCGGTAAAAGCCTTGCCAGTTTCTTCCTGTGCGGCCTTTTCTTTTTCATCTTCCATCTCACCAAGATCTAGCTCACCTTGCGCAACAGACTTTAGCGGCTTGTCATCAAACTCGGTTAACGAGCTGATCATCCATTCATCCACTCGGTCTGCCAGCAATAGCACTTCAATACCTTTATTACGGAAAATCTCCAAATGTGGGCTATTTTTCGCTGCTGCAAAACTCTCCGCAGTGACGAAATAAATTTCGTTTTGGCCTTCCTTCATGCGCCCCACGTAATCTTCCAGGGACACGTCTTGTGTTTCGCTATCGGTATGCGTACTGGAAAACCGCAACAGTTTGGCAATGCGGTCTTTGTTGACAAAGTCTTCGCCGGGGCCTTCTTTGATGACGCGTCCAAATTCTTTCCAGAACGTGGCATATTTTTCTGCGTCATTTTTGGCCATGTTTTCAAACAGTCCCAGCACTTTTTTCACTGAGCTGGCACGAATGGTATCGATGGCTTTATTGTGTTGAAGAATTTCCCGTGACACGTTCAGTGGCAGATCCGCAGAATCAATAATACCGCGCACAAAACGCAGATAATTAGGCATCAGCTGATCGGCATCATCCATGATAAATACCCGGCGCACGTACAGTTTGATGCCGTGACGCTGCTCCCTGTCCCACAGGTCAAATGGCGCACGTGATGGAATATACAACAACGAGGTGTACTCATAGTTACCTTCCACCCGGTTATGCGTGCGTGCCAGCGGGTCTTCAAAATCATGCGCAACGTGCTTGTAAAATTCGTTGTACTCGTCATCGCTGATCTCACTCTTGGCGCGCGCCCATAGAGCAGATGCACTGTTCACTGACTCTAATTCCGGCTCCGCAGGTGCGTCCTTTTCTTCCCCATCTTCTGCGCCCGCAAAGTGCTCCTTCTCCATCAAAATAGGTAAGGTAATATGATCAGAGTATTTGTTGATAATATTACGCAGGCGCATGCCTTCCAGGAATTCGTCTTCATCTTCCCGCAGATGCAAGGTCACCACTGTGCCGTGGCTAGCCATCTCCACCGTTTCCAAACTGTATTCGCCTTCACCCGCCGACTCCCAGCGCACACCGTGTTCTGCACCCAGGCCAGCTCGGCGCGTGGTTAATGTCACCTTATTTGCGACGATAAATGACGAATAAAAGCCCACACCAAACTGGCCAATCAGGTTCGTGTCCTTTGCCTGGTCACCGGTGAGCGATTCAAAAAACTTAGCAGTACCCGATTTAGCAATGGTCCCAATGTGGTCGATGACCTCTTGCCGTGACATGCCGATTCCGTTGTCACTAATAGAAATGGTGCGCGCTTCTTTATCAAACGTAACGTGGATATTGAAGTCAGAATCGCCTTCAAACAGGGCATCATCGGACAAACCTTCAAACCGCAGTTTGTCGGCCGCATCCGAAGCGTTGGAGATCAGCTCACGCAAAAATATTTCTTTATTGCTGTAGAGTGAGTGAATCATGAGGTGCAGCATTTGCTTGACCTCGGTTTGGAATCCCAAGGTTTCTTTGTGTGCTTCAACGACCATCTTTTTGCTCCTGCATCATTTGTTCAAATTAGGAAAAATATTGCGGCGTATTATGCCAAGTAATCTTACGTCGAGAAAGGACAGACCACAGAATGCCTGCTGCTGATTTTACTGAGGATTGGCAACCTTGGCTTTGAGCAGAAAGCGACGCAGACCCTGTATCTGCTGCTCATTTTCGGGGCAAAAAACTAAGGCAGCACCATCGGCGGCATTGCGGATGACTCTGGCGTTAATCGAATACCGACTTGCTTGAGTTCGACTATTGGCATGGAACACCAATTCAACGTCAGTCTTGCTGGTAATGGGCATATTTTCCGACGGTAGAAAAACACCGTTCAAACCAATGTTACCGGTATGGCAGCGAAACATGCCTTTCACCGCCGGCTCATGAAAATGCACGTCCGTATCCAAGGCGAGCGTGTGTCGATGGGTTCGGCGTTTGTCGGGCTTATCCAGACCGGCGGACGTCGTTGACCACTTTGTTCCGCCAATCTTAGCGCCGCCCATTTTCACAAGCCTCATCTGAATATTTCAATCGAGCTAAATATCCTAACGAGCTTTTGGTGTAAATACCAGCCTTGAGCAGCACATCTCAGAAAGAAAGCCCTTAGACAAACTCTTTCTCAAACAAGAGGTTTGCCGAACAAACTCATGTTTATTCACAGGCTTTTAGTGTGATGCACCCAACCTTGACATGCATAGGCTTGGCACTAGCCATTGATAATCAATCAACACCAAAAAATGCCTATTTTTTGTGGTATTTTTTGCGGAACGAAGCGGCCAGCTGCTTGGCCTCCTTCAACTGCTTTGGAGATAAAAAACTAGCCACCCTGGCCTTGGCATTATGTTCCCGACCACCACGAAGGTAGCTGGCAAGATCCAGCCACGCGTAGGCTTTCACGTCATTTTGCTCAACCCCCGCACCCTTGTAGTACATGATGCCAACGTTTGCCACGCCGGCTTCATAACCCTGCTCCGCAGCTTTTTTGTACCAGGAAAAGGCCTTTGAGAGGTTACGCTTCGTTCCCTGTCCGATGTGTCGCATCACGCCGACTGCGGCTTGCGCGAAGGCAATGCCTTTATCCGCATCTTCTTTGAACTCTTTGAAGGCTCGGTGGAAATCCCCCTTGAGAATGGCTGCCTGGCCACCCGGGATATCTGCCATTGTGGGGCTGCTGGCAATAATCAGCAAAAAAATGAACAAGCTCAAAAATGACTTTGTCGTTTTAGGCATGGGTATAGTTGGGATGATTGGAGTGAAAGAATATGGTGCCGACGCACGGACTCGAACCGCGAACCTACGCATTACAAGTGCGTTGCACTACCA
>CAZXZI010000093.1:8990-11145 GCA_964645165.1 uncultured Ectothiorhodospiraceae bacterium | reverse complement strand
AAGCCGCCCAGCACATCGAAAAAACGATGCTGCACTATCTGGACGGGAAAATTCATGTGGAGGTATTATTGCCGCTTGCCCACATGGACGACGTGTCGCAGGCACAAGCAGTGGCACACGAATTACAGGAGCGGATTACCGGCCAGCCCGGCATGGAATGCATTGCAGAATTAGCAGTGCACTTTCACTGAAGCAGGCCGCGTCATACGCACAGGCAGCGTGCACTCACGGATTATTTGCACCATCTTAGTGCGACTTAGTGAGACCTAGTGCGGCAGTTTCCGTGAGCGACAAATGCGGGTAAGGTATGTGTCCCGCGTAATCGCCGCCGCTGCAAGGGTTTTGCGCGAAGTCGCCACACGGATGCCCCCCATAGAGGGCAGTGGCATATTTCATGCTAATTGGCATTACTTACAATGAAAGTCGGTCAAGTAGCGCGCTGAAACGCATCAAAATAAAAATATAAAAGCTTACAAACACTCATTTATTAGCAACTTTAAAATAAGCAATCAGGAGAGTCCATCATGTCTGCACTAGACGTATTGAATATGATCAAAGACAACGAGGCGAAGTTTGTCGACTTCCGCTTCACCGACACCCACGGTAAAGAGCAGCACGTCACCGTGCCTCATCACCAGGTGGACGAAGACGTCTTCACCGAAGGCAAGATGTTTGACGGTTCTTCCATCGAAGGCTGGAAAGGCATTAACGAATCCGACATGATCCTCATGCCTGACACTTCAACCGCTGTGATGGATTTGTTCTCCGACGAAGCCATGCTCAACATCACTTGCAACATCGTTGAGCCTGCCACGGGCCAGGGTTACGAACGTGACCCCCGCTCGGTTGCTGATCGCGCCGAAGCCTATTTGAAGAGCACGGGTATTGCTGACCAGGCTTTCTTTGGTCCCGAGCCTGAATTCTTCATCCTCGATGATGTGCGTTGGGGCAACACCATGGCCGGCAGCTTCTACAAAATCGATTCCGAAGAATCCGAGTGGAACTCCGAAAAAATCTACGAAGACGGCAACATCGGTCACCGTCCCGGCGTGAAGGGGGGTTACTTCCCCGTGCCGCCTGTGGATAGCCTGCATGACATCCGTGCTGCTATGTGTCTGGCCATGGAAGAAATGGGTGTGCCTGTTGAAGTGCATCACCATGAAGTGGCGACTGCTGGTCAGTGTGAAATCGGTACCAAATTCGCTACTCTGACCAAGCGTGCTGACTGGGTGCAAATCCAGAAATATTGCACACACAATGTGGCGCATGCTTACGGCAAAACAGCCACCTTCATGCCCAAGCCATTAGTCGGTGATAACGGTTCCGGCATGCACGTGCACATGTCTCTGTTCAAAGGTGGCGACAACCTGTTTGCCGGTGACGAGTACGGTGGCTTGAGTGAAACGGCATTGTTCTACATTGGCGGCATCATCAAACATGCCCGCGCATTGAACGCCTTCACTAATGCTTCCACCAATAGCTACAAGCGTCTGGTGCCTGGCTTCGAAGCCCCGGTGATGCTGGCCTACTCTGCCCGTAACCGTTCTGCTTCCATTCGTATTCCTTTCGTGAGCAATCCTAAAGGTCGTCGTATTGAACTGCGTTTCCCCGATCCTACCGCCAACCCATACCTGGCCTTTGCTGCGATGATGATGGCTGGACTGGACGGCATCCAGAACAAGATCCATCCCGGCGAAGCTATGGACAAAGACTTGTACGACTTGCCCGCTGAAGAAGCCGCCGAGATTCCACAGGTTTGTCATTCCTTCGACCAGGCCCTGGAAGAACTGGACGCCGATCGCGGCTTCCTGACGGCTGGCGGCGTGTTCACCGACGACACGATCAGCGCCTTCATCGATCTGAAGATGGAAGAAATCACCCGCCTGCGCATGAGCACGCACCCGGTTGAGTTCGACATGTACTACAGCTGCTAATCCTTTTTCGATAAGAAAAGTATCCGCAGGTCAAACGCCTCCTTTTGAAAAAAGGGGGCGTTTTTTTTGGCCATGGAGAAGGTGAGACCGTGAAACGGTCGAGAAGCTGGCCTGGGCCATAGCCTTATGTCGCGGAGCGCACGGGCAGATAATTGCTCCTGTATTAACTGCATTCCCCACGTCCATGTGGGTCATGTGCGGCAGCGACTCCCACAGCAACC
>CAZXZI010000093.1:0-8890 GCA_964645165.1 uncultured Ectothiorhodospiraceae bacterium | reverse complement strand
TTTTCCCTTTCAGCAATTTTCCCGCTAAAGTAGAAACATGAATACATTGACTCGCTTGCTCGTCCTTTTCGCACTCGCCTCCGCCTCCGCTGCACCCGCCGTTGCGGAGGTGTATAAACGCACCAATCCCGATGGCAGCGTGGAGTTCACCGATGTCCCCAGCAAGCAGGAAGAAGAGCCGGTGCCACTGAATCCCACGAATACTTTCGAGGCACCCTCAGCTCCACTCCAGCAAAGCACCCCAAAGCCCAAGGCCAGTCAGGAAAAGTATAGTGCTATCAGTATTACCAGCCCTGCCAACGAGGCTACCATTCGTGACAACACTGGAGCCATTACCGTCAATGTGTCCCTTACGCCCGCCCTGCAATCCGGACACAAACTGGTGTTGCTGGTGGATGGCTCGCAAAAAGGCGAGTCCACCTCGGGCAGTTTTGAGCTAACCAACCTCGACCGCGGTAGCCATAGTCTGGCCGCGCAGGTACTGGACGACGCAGGTAAAACGGTGATTAGCTCCACGGCCGTGACCATTTTTCTACACCGGCAGTCTGTCATCAAACCAAAACGCTTCGTCAAGTAAGTCCCCGACATCGTTTAACATGGCCGCACTAAATTGGTGCGCGCCGCTTTCGTTTGCGCTATCTTGGTGGCAGAAGGCGGCCTTTCTCTAGCCCAGCCCCAGAAAGCCAGCCGACCAGGACATTTCATAACTTACTGTTATTAAATAACTTTTCTGTTAAACCATTGGAAGCCTGATGTATTTTACGGAATCCGCACAATCTGGTTTGGTTCTTGCTATCTCTGTTGCCATGAATGACCGCCAGAAGAATTAGCACCATGCAACCACGCACAAATACTGCACTCCACCAGCGTATTCTGGATAACCTGACCCACGCCGTGCTCATGTTTGATGCAGACCTATGCCTGAACTACATCAACCCGGCGGGGGAAATGTTATTTGCGGTGAGCGCCAAACGCCTCATCGGCCAGTGTGCCCCGGCGCTGCTGCCGTCCAATAGTCACTTATTGGAAGCGATCGAAAAAGGCCAACACAGCGGCCACCCCTTCACCGAGCACGAGGTGCAAATCACCCTGCCCGGTCGCCGCGAGATAACCGTGGATTGCACCATCACCCCGCTGGCCGCAGCGGGCAATGATTCCGGGCTACTGGTGGAGCTGCAACAACTGGATCGGCAATTGCGCATCTCCCGCGAAGAACATCAACTCGCCCAGCAGGAAACCATGCGGCTACTGGTGCGCGGCCTGGCTCACGAAATCAAAAACCCGCTGGGTGGCCTGCGCGGCGCGGCGCAGCTACTGGAGCGCGAGCTGCCGAATGCAGAGCTGAAGGAGTACACCAACATCATCATTGGCGAGGCTGACCGCCTGCGCAATCTGGTGGATACCATGCTCGGCCCCAACGCGCTACCGCAAAAAGAGGCTATCAACATTCACCAGGTGCTGGAGCATGTGCGCCAACTGGTGAGCGTGGAAAAATCCGGCGACGTTACCTTTGTTAGTGATTACGACCCGAGCATTCCGGAGGTTCTCGGCGACCGCGATCAACTCGTTCAGGCCGTGCTAAATATCGTCGGTAACGCAGTGCAGGCCATCGGCGCGCAGGGCGAGATTATTTTGCGCACCCGCGCCCAACGGCAATTCACCATTGGCCAAACCTGTCACAAACTGGTCTGCCGGGTGGAAATTATCGACAACGGCCCCGGCATTCCCGAAGACATGATCGAAAATATTTTTTACCCCATGGTCACCGGCCGTGCTGATGGCACCGGGCTGGGATTGTCCATAGCGCAAACGCTGATCAGCCAGCACGGTGGGCTCATTCAATGTGTAAGCCGCCCTGGTCGCACCTGCTTCACCCTACTATTGCCCCTAGACAACGCTTAAACACAACACCAACCCTTGAGACAAAACGTATGACCAACGCACAAAATATTTGGGTTATCGACGACGACCGCTCCATTCGCTGGGTGCTGGAACGCGCCCTCAAACAAGCCGGCATGGCCGTCACCACCTTTGAAAGTGCCGATGGCGTACTCGATCGGCTAGCTAGCGAGATGCCCGCCGCCATTATCAGCGACGTACGCATGCCGGGCATCGACGGTCTGCAATTGATGCAGCAGATTGGTGAAACTTATCCCGACTTGCCGGTGATCATCATGACCGCCCATTCGGATCTGGACAGTGCCGTCTCCGCCTACCAGGGCGGCGCGTTTGAGTATCTACCCAAGCCGTTTGACGTGGACGAGGCAGTGGAACTGGTCAACCGCGCCATTCAACACAGCCGCGCTTTGAGTCAGGGACAAACCAGTGTCGCAACCGCCACCGCAGAGGCCTCGCCGGAAATCATTGGCGAAGCCGCATCCATGCAAGAAGTGTTTCGCGCCATCGGTCGCCTGGCACGTTCAAAAATCACTGTGCTCATCAACGGTGAATCCGGCACCGGTAAAGAATTGGTGGCTCGCGCCCTGCACCGCCACAGCCCCCGCGCCAACCAACCCTTTATCGCGCTTAACACCGCCGCCATCCCCAAAGACCTGCTGGAATCCGAACTGTTTGGTCATGAACGCGGCTCTTTCACCGGCGCACAAAGCGCACGCAGCGGCCGCTTTGAACAGGCCGACGGCGGCACCCTGTTTCTCGATGAAATCGGCGACATGCCTGCCGAACTTCAAACACGACTATTGCGCGTTTTGGCCGATGGAGAATTTTATCGGGTGGGTGGGCACTCACCCACCAAGGTGGATGTGCGCATCGTCGCCGCCACCCATCAAAACTTGAAACAACGTGTTAAAGATGGCCAGTTCCGCGAAGACTTATTCCATCGTCTCAACGTGATCCGCGTGCACATGCCACCATTGCGCGAGCGCCAGGAAGACATCCCGCTGCTGGCAAAGCATTTCCTCGCCGAAGCCGCCACCGAACTCAACATGGAACCCAAGCATCTGGATGATGAAGCTGCACAGTATCTAGCGCAGCAGGAATGGCCGGGCAACGTACGTGAATTAGAAAACACCTGCCGCTGGCTTACCGTGATGTCCCCCGGGCAGACCATTCACATGGACGACCTGCCACCCGAGTTAAAACAGACCGTCAAAACCAGCAGCGAAAATGACAACTGGGAAGCCGGCCTGCGCCGCTGGGCTGATCAACGTTTTAGTCAGGGTGAAGAAGCCCTACTCACCGATGCCGTACCGCGCTTTGAGCGCATCATGATTGAGATTGCTTTAAAACACACCGGCGGTCGCCGGCAGGATGCAGCCAAATTATTAGGCTGGGGAAGGAACACACTAACGCGGAAGATCAAAGAACTGGGGATGGAAGAACCTGCGGCGGGAGCTGCCTGAGCACCTCACACCACCAACAGCAAAAATCACGTGTTGCAATAAAAACGCAGTACCCGCGCCGGTGAGCTCAATTGTGCATTCCCTGTTTGCCGTTATTTGCTGGATTTCACCACCTCCCGGTTTTTTTACCGACAGGGGGTATAGGGGTCGATGAGACCTTCATCGCCGATGACCGTACCGATCGCTTCACCG
Source organism: uncultured Ectothiorhodospiraceae bacterium (assembly GCA_964645165.1). GTDB lineage: Bacteria > Pseudomonadota > Gammaproteobacteria > SZUA-152 > SZUA-152 > SZUA-152. The sequence continues at coordinate 5,336 of CAZXZI010000093.1, read as the reverse complement.
ACAAACGCTATCCGTTCACGTCCCGCGTCTATCTCCAGCGCACAGCGGATGCCTTATTTTGACAATGACAAGCTGACGCGTTCCTGGAACGCCCGTTTGCACATCGCAACCCTCGAATCCTTCACTGGACTGGACTATGGGCATGTGGACTGCGAGACAGACACCCCCCTAATTGTGGTACCCTTTACAGACTGGTTGTGAGTCGAAGTGCGCCGGGCAGGTCGTTTACCGCCGTATTTACCTTGGGCTGACCGCTGAAAAAATTGGCCGCCGACTTCGAGTGCAAGGCAGCACTGCGGCTGGATACAACCTGGGCGTTTTAACAGACTGGATGCTGTTACGGAGAAGTTCGTTTTGACGGATCAAATGCGCACTTTTGAAAGGCTGGCGTGCCTCACGCTAGCGCTGGTATCGTTGTCCGCCTACGGCGCACCGCTCATCCCTGATGGCAGCACACCAACCACGCTGGACACCGCACCCAATGGTGTGCCAGTGGTCAACATCGCCAACCCCAATGCTGCGGGTCTGTCCCACAACCGGTTTACAGATTACAACGTCAACAACACCGGTCTGATCCTCAACAATGCGCGCACCACCCGCGTGGAAACGCAATTGGGCGGCATCATCTTTGGCAACACTCAGTTAACAAACAACGCTAGCCTGATCCTCAATGAGGTGACCAGCACTCACCGTACGCAATTGAACAGCCTCACCGAGATTGCCGGGTCACGCGCCGATCTGGTGATCGCCAACCCCAACGGCTTGAGCATCAACGGTGCAGGCTTTATCAACACCAACCGTGTCACGCTGACTACTGGCACACCGGTGATCAGCGGCGGCACGTTGACATCGCTGAATGTCACCGGCGGTGACATTGCGATTCAGGGTGCAGGGTTGAATACAAATGCACAAACCAGCACCGCCATTTATACGCAGTACCTGAACCTCAACGCGCAACTGCACGCGCAAAACCTGGACATCAAACTGGGTGGCAACAGCATCGACCATCAAACCGGTGCCGTGGTCACCAATAACGCAGCCAATGCCCGCACGGTGTTGCTCGATACTTCGGCGCTGGGCGGCATGTACGCCAACCGGATACTGCTGGTGGGTACGGATCGGGGGCTGGGGGTAAATCTTCCACCTCAAGTGCTAGCCGCCAGCGGTGACATCAGCATCGATAACGACGGTTCGATTGTGCTGCAAAAAGTCAGCGCTGGCGGTGCGCTGGCCGTCACATCTGGCAGTAACAACATCACCGTCAGCCAAAGCGCTTACGGCAGTACAACGGCCGGGCTAAATGCCGCAGGTGCGGTGATGGTAAATGCTGGCGCGGTGGTTGCGGCGGGCCAGACAGTAACGGCATCTGCCGCCACGGTCACCAATTTGGGTAACATCGTTGCCGGTCTGACGGCCGACGGTGAACAGCAATCCGGCGGCACAGTGACCTTCACCGCTGATGACATACTCAATGATGGCGACATTCAGAGCACGGGCGGCTTGAGCCTCATCGTCACCAACGCACTGAATAATACTGCACACATCACAGCACTGGGCGATGTCACGTTGCAGACCGGTACCGCGAACAACAGCGGCGGCGTAATCCAGGCCGGTGGCAACCTGAGCCTGAATACGACGGCGCTCGCGGCACGCACAAATTCCACACTTACCGCAGGCAATGCTCTGAGCCTGACAACAGACACCTTTACCAATACCACTTCATCCACCATTAGTGCGGGTGGTGACCTGTCGTTGCAAGTGACAAACCCCACCATCAACAACGGCGACCTGCTGGCGGGCGGAAATCTGCGCCTAGCGTCGGACGGTGCACTGACCAACCAGCAGACTATTTCCGCCGATGGCAGCCTGCAACTGGACGCCGTCGAACTGGGCAACGCGGGCGTGATCAGCGGTGGCAGTGGCGCAAGCCATATTGCGGTATCTGGCAACATCAGCAACGGCTCTCGCATCAGCGCGGCGGGCGATCTCGACGTGAGTAGCAACGCAAATATCGTCAACAGCGGCTTTTTTAATACCGGCAACAATCTCACCATCAGCGCGGCCAACCTGGCCAACCAGCAAACCCTGTTCGCCGGTAACGACATGAATCTTTATGTTACCGATACATTGCTGAACAACCCGAACGCCAACATCTTCGCCATGAACAATCTGACCCTGGCTGCAGATGCCGACCTTGGCAAAAGTGCGCAGATTATCAACAACCGAGCCAACATCGAAACCTACAACGGCGACATGGCGGTGTATTCCACAAGCCTGGTCAACCGTACCGACGCCCCAGTGGTGCAGGGCACATATGTGCCCGCAGCTTCCGGTGTCCGCGAGCGCATCGATGGTGGTCTGCAGGTGAGCAGCACAACAGTGGGCGTCTATTGCGGGCACAAATGCAGGAATGACGTCACCACCACCGTGGATACCATGGTGCTGCAAAGCAGCTCCCCTCCCGCGATAATCAATGCCGGCGGTAATCTGAACCTGAATGCGGATAGCATCAGCAACCGGTATTCGCTGATCTCGGCGGCTGAGAATATTCAGCTAACGGCCGGAATGCTGGACAACCAGCCCATGAATATTATGGAAGTCACCACCATCAGCACGGCGATGTTTCGCCATAAGAGGCATCGCTACCACACTCATGGCCATCATAGCTCTTACGCGGGCACCCAGGTCACCACCCGCAACCGGGTGGTGGACACCGCCGGAGCTACCCTTCAGGCAGGCGGTTCGATCGCTGGCAGTGTGGTCGACCTGAGCAACCGCAACATCCAGCCAAACCAGCAGACCAGTGCGCAAGCCGCAGCGCAGACTCAAAATACCGCGACGACGTCCTCCGTGACCGGCATCCTGCCTGCCATCGTTCTACCCAAGGGCGGCACCGGGCTGTTTATTGTCTCGCCAAATCCGCAAGGCCAGTACCTGATCGAAACCAACCCTGCCTTTGTGATGCGCGACAATTTCATCAGCAGTGATTACCTGTTGCAACGCATCGGCTACACACCCACCGAGACCTACCGGCTGCTGGGCGACGCCCTGTACGAAAATCAGCTGATCCGGGAGGCTATTTTTGCGCAAACCGGGCAGCGCTTTCTGCGCCACAACATCACCAGCGACGCAGCGCAGTATCAGTATTTAATGGATAACGCGCTGGCCGCGCAGGAAGACTTGCTGTTGACCCCCGGCGTAGCGCTGACTGCAGCGCAAATCGCGGCACTCAACAGCAATATCGTCTGGATGGAAGAACGGCAGGTCGCCGGGCAGACCGTGCTGGCGCCCGTGGTTTACCTTGCAGATGCCCGTGACATCAGCATCGAGGGCGGCCAGGTCATCGCCGGGAACGACATTGATCTCTCCGTCGGCACATTGGAAAACAGCGGCCTGCTGCAAGCGGGAAATAATCTGACGCTGGTGGCTGAAGACAGCATCAGCAACCAAAACGGCCGCATTCGTGCGGGCAGTGACATCACGCTCACAGCAGAAAACAACATCGAAAACATCTCTGCCAACATCGCAGGCAACAACATCAGTCTGGTGTCGAACAACGGCAACATCATCAACCGGCGTTACAGCGAAACGCAGGACAATTCCTCCGGCAGCACACGGGATGTGAAAACCGTCGTGGGTGTTGCAGGGGAAATCGTCGCCACCAACACGCTGAAACTACAGGCAGGCGAACAAATCAGCGTTACCGGTTCCAACTTACAGGGCGGCAACATTGTGCTGGATGCGCAGGATGTGAGCATCGGCACGACGGTGATGGAAAGTGATTTTGCCGCCAAGGGCGGAGATGCATCGATAATACAGCAAGCCACCACCCAGCTGGGTTCCAGCATCGAAGGCGCTAACATCACCCTCAACACCACAGGCGTGGTTAGCATCGCGGGCAGCAACATCACCGCCGAAGACAGCCTGAGCGTCAACGCCGCGCAAATCGACATACTGGCCGTCAACGACAGCCGCTTTAGCGAAGAGCGTAACAGTTCCAGCGATGTGCTGGGCAGCCAGAGCGAAACCATTCGATCCGCCACCTCCACCAACATCGGCAGCAGCCTGAGCGGCGGCAACGTATCGCTACGTAGCGATACCGGTGACATTACGCTGCAGGGCTCGCGCATTGCTGCTAATGAACAACTCAGCCTGAACAGCGCCGGCAACATAAACCTGCAAGCCGGTTACGACGGCGCGATGAATGAAACGATCAAAAAGAAATCGGGCATTCTTAGCAGCGGCAAACTGTATTCCAGCAGCACCGACATCAAAGGTGAACTCAACAAAACCGCCGTGCTGAGTGAGCTCTCCGGGCAGAATATCTCACTTAATGCTGTGCAGGACATGTCGCTGGCAGGCGTGGCCATCGGCGCGATGGAAAGCCTGAATGGCACCGCGCAAAATATCAGCGTGGCAAATGCCACAGACGAAACAAGCACCTGGTCCAAACACGAAGAACTGAACATCGGTATTGGCGACAGTTTAAAAGCCCTCAGCAACCCCATCGACACCATCACCGTTGAAAACGGCAAGGCCTCCCTCACCGTGGCCAGCGCTGAAATCAGCCAGGCGGATGAAACCAGCACCACTCGCACCGTAGTCAACTCAAGTCTGGCTGCAGGCAACCTTAGCCTTGCAGCAATTTCCACTGCTCCGGATGACGGCAACATCCAGATCACCGGCACGGATCTGCTAGCCAGTGACGCCATCATGCTCAGTGCGGATAATAACGTCAGCATCGAAGCCGCAAAGAATAGCGAACAAACCACCTCGAAAAACCTGCAGGGCACGGCAAAATTAAAACTCACGGCCCAAAATGAAGTCGTGCAGATTGGCTACGCGGTGGATGCCATGAAGGAGTCCAAAGAAAACCTCGCGCACAGTAAAAAAGCCTACAGGGACTACCAGCAAGAACTGGATCGGCAGCACGACCAACTGGCACAACTGCAAGCCAAGCTCGCTGTACAAGCACCGGGCATCGAACAGGTCGACGTCGACGAGCTCGTCAACCTTATTGACGATCTGAAAAGCTACGACGCCTTTTATAAAGCCAACATCGCCCTCGCCACCGCCGATCTAGCCAGTAAAAGCCTTGCCGTGGTCAGCCAGACAGCCGCAGCAGGACGTGCCAGCAAATTCGGCGGCTTCAGCGCCGCGCTGGAACTGGACGTCCGCACTCAGGAAAACCAGCTCGATGGTTACCAGGAATGGAACACCGCCAGCACGCTCACGGCCAACAACATCAACATCAGCGCAGACAACCACGCCAGTGTGCGCGGCAGCGACCTGACCGCCAGCGAGCAATTGACTATCCGCGCCACGGACATCGACAT
>CAZXZI010000092.1:0-11165 GCA_964645165.1 uncultured Ectothiorhodospiraceae bacterium | reverse complement strand
GTGGCGGCGCTAAAAAACGCCCTTTCTATCACATCGTTGTGACCGATAGCCGCAATAAGCGCGACGGTCGTTTTATCGAACGCCTGGGCTTTTTCAATCCTCGTGCCACCGGTGCTGAAGAGACGCTGCGTCTTGACGCTGACCGTGTTGCGCATTGGGTATCGCAAGGCGCACAGGTGTCTGACCGTGTTGCCAGCTTGCTAAAACAGCAGCAAAAAGCGGCCGCTTAAATCGTACACACGTAGTTAAATCAAATATGTGGCCGGCGTAAGCCGGTCATTTTATTTCAGCCGGGGTGATCACCGTGGCTTCAGAAAAACAGACAGTTCCAGCGCAAACGGAATACGTTGTCGTCGCTAAAATCGGTGCGCCTTACGGTGTGCGCGGCTGGGTGAAGATCTTTTCCTTTACCGAGCAGTCTGATGCGCTGCTGGATTACGATCCCTGGTATTTCAAGGATGCCAAGGCGGGCGAGGAGGGGGTATTGCCCATTGCCCCCGTCACCGAGGCCAAAACCCATGGCAAAGGACTCGTCGCCAAATTCAAGGGCTGTGAGGATCGCGATGCCGCTGCCCGCCTCAACGGACGGGAAATCGCCATCCGCCGCGATCAGCTTCCCCCTGCCCCCGAAGGTGAATATTACTGGAGTGACCTACAGGGCCTCGAAGTACTGACCACCGAGGGCGTTTCCCTGGGTAAGGTAGATCACCTGTTGGAAACCGGCGCCAACGATGTGCTGGTGGTGAAGGGTGAGCGCGAGCGGCTGATTCCCTACGTGACGGGCCCCATCGTTAAAAACGTGGATCTCGAGGCTGGCACTCTGCAAGTGGATTGGGATCCCGATTTTGAGTGATTCTGCCGCTGACAGCCTTCCGCCCACTTTTCAGTCGACAATACACATCGGCGTAGTCACCCTGTTCCCGGAGATGCTCGCTGCGGTGAGCGAGGTGGGGATTACCGGGCGCGCGGTTGAACAGAAATTAGTCTCAATTGATTGCTGCAACCCTCGCGATTTTACCACCGACAAGCACCGCACCGTGGACGACCGCCCCTACGGTGGCGGCCCCGGCATGGTGATGATGGTGGAGCCGCTGCGGGCGGCGATTCGCGAAGCCCGCGCGCAGGCACCCGAAGGCGCACGGGTGATCCATCTCTCGCCCCAGGGCCGCACGTTAGATCAGGCCGGTCTGCACGAATTGGCGAACCTGCCCGGTTTGGTGCTGGTGGCCAGTCGCTACGAGGGTGTGGACGAGCGCTTGATCGCCGCCGAGATCGACGAGGAATGGTCTATCGGCGACTACGTGCTCAGCGGTGGGGAGCTGGCTGCCATGGTGCTTATCGACGGGGTGACACGCCTGCTGCCGGGCGCCCTGGGCCACGAAAACTCCGCCGAGCAGGACTCGTTCAGCGACGGCCTGCTGGATTATCCGCACTACACGCGACCGGAACAGGTGGATGGTGAGCCGGTTCCCGCAGTGCTCACCAGCGGCGACCACCAGGCCATCCACCGCTGGCGGCAGAAGCAGGCCCTGGGTCGCACCTGGCTGCGGCGGCCGGATCTGCTGGAAGGGCTGACGCTGGACGAGACCCAGCAAGCTTTGCTGGATGAGTTTATCCACGAGCACATGCAAAACTAGTTGGCATTTATTCGCTGATTTAAAAGAGAAAGGCTATGTTTATGGGGGCGATTACAGGTATAATCCGCGCCTTGAATTTTTGAGCAGTACGGACTGGAGCAGGTCATGAGCGACATCATTAAACAAATCGAAGCCGAACAAATGACGAAAGAAATCCCGGCCTTTGGCGCAGGCGATACCGTCGTTGTACAGGTTAAAGTGAAAGAAGGTACACGCGAGCGTTTGCAGGCCTTTGAAGGCGTGGTCATCGCCAAGCGTAACCGCGGCCTGAACTCCTCGTTCACCGTGCGCAAAATCTCCCACGGCGAAGGTGTTGAGCGTGTGTTTCAAACCTACAGCCCGCTGGTGAGCGAAATCCAGGTGAAACGCCGCGGTGCGGTGCGTCGCGCCAAGCTGTACTACCTGCGTGAATTGACCGGTAAGGCCGCACGTATCAAAGAAAAGCTGTAAGTCGATTGAGTCAATCGAATTTAAAAAGCCCGGTTTATCCGGGCTTTTTTTTGGCCGCGGAGAAGGTGAGACCGTGAAAGGGTCGAGAGGCTGGCCTGGGCCATGGCCTTATACCCACGGGGCACAAGTGACGCGAAGCACAAGGGCAGATAAATGTTCCTGCATTATTTGCATTCCCCACGGCCCTGTGGGTCATGTGCGAGAGCGGCGCGCCCTTTTTAATTTACAAAGAGGTGACATAATGGGTGGATACTCTGAGGACGCCGCCCATGCACACTGAAAACAGCCCCGATGCCATCGTGCCTTTCAAACTGGCTGGCCAAGCGATGAGTTTGGCCATTCATGCTGGCAACGGCGCGTTGACCAGCATCGATTTTTTATCTGGAAAAACGGCGGAGGAGAAAACATTGGCTCCGCGCACAGCGCTGGCGGAGAAGGTTGTCCGGCAGTTGCTGGCCTATCTTGAAGACCCGCAGCGGCCTTTTGATTTGCCACTGGGTTTGGGCGGCACCCCATTCCGGCGCCGTTTGTGGTCAGCTTTGCGAGACGTGCCAGTGGGGGATACCACTACTTACGGTCAGCTGGTGAAACGGCTGGGCATGAAGGGCGGCGCTCAGGCGGTGGGGCAGGCCTGTCGGCGCAACCCAGTGCCCATTGTGGTACCCTGTCATCGTATTCTATCGCAGTCCGGCATGGGCGGTTATGCCGGAGAAAGGGAAGGTGAGAAGCTGCGTTTCAAGCAGGCGTTGTTAACACACGAAGGCTTTGTGGGTGGCTGAATCCGCAGCCGAGATTGACCGATTCCTTGACGCCCTGTGGATGGAGCGTGGCCTGAGCCGCAACACGCTGGCTGCTTATCGACGTGATTTGGCAGGCTTTGCCCAATGGCTCGATAAACAGCGGCAATGCGCGCTACTGGCGGCGCAGCGGGAGGATTTGCTGGCCTATCTGGCCGAAAGGGTGGTCGCCGAAGCCAAACCACGCACCACGGCGCGCCTGCTTTCCAGCCTGCGGCAGTTTTATCAGCAGGCAGTAAGGGATGGTCAGTTGCAGGCCGACCCCAGTGACCGCATCGAGGCTCCGCGCCTGGGTCGTTCATTGCCCAAATCGCTTAACGAAGTGGACGTGGAGTTGCTACTCAATACGCCCGATACCGACACCGCGCTGGGTCTGCGCGACCGCGCCATGCTGGAGCTGCTGTATGCCACCGGGCTACGGGTTTCCGAGCTGGTGGCGTTACGGGTGCCCCAGCTCAACCTGCGCCAGGGCGTGGTGCGTACCCTGGGCAAGGGCAGCAAGGAGCGATTGGTGCCGCTGGGCGAAGTGGCTAGCGACTGGCTGCAACGCTACCTGGACACGGCGCGTGCTGAATTGCTCGACAGGCACGAAAGTGATGCGCTGTTTGTCACCGCGCGCGGTGCGGGTATGACACGGCAGGCTTTTTGGTATTTGCTGAAAAAACACGCACAGCGGGCGGGCATCAGCAAGCCACTGTCGCCGCATACCCTGCGCCATAGTTTCGCGACACATTTGCTGAATCACGGCGCAGACCTACGCGTGGTGCAGATGTTGCTGGGGCACAGTGACTTGTCCACCACACAAATTTATACTCATGTCGCAACCGAGCGGTTAAAGAGTCTGCATGCCACGCATCATCCGCGCGGCTAACACGCTTGAACGTCCGATGTAGGGTGCACTCGGGGGGCATTAAAGGCATTGCCCATCATGACAATTTGAATTGAGAAATTTGGTGGGCAGTGCCCACCCTACTGAATGGGGGAAGCTATGCCATCATTTGATGTGGTGTCGGAAGTGGAAATGCACGAACTGGGTAACGCCGTGGATCAGGCTAACCGGGAGGTGGGCACACGGTTTGATTTCCGCGGATCAGATGCGAAATTCGAGCAAAAGGGCAGTGAGCTGACGCTGATTGCCGACGGTCCTTTCCAATTGAAGCAAATGATGGATATTTTGCGGAATAAAATGGTCAAACGGGGAATCGACACCGGCTGTCTGGATATCGGTGAGCCAGAAACCACTAATATGAAGTCAAAGCAGACCGTTACAGTGAAAGAAGGGCTGGATAAAGAAATTGCTAAAAAGGTCACCAAGTTGATCAAAGAGGCCAAGCTCAAAGTGCAGTCAGCGATTCAGGGTGAGCAAGTGCGGGTCACGGGTAAAAAACGTGATGACCTGCAGGCGACGATGGCCATGCTTAAAGAGCAGGATCTGGGGCTACCGTTGCAATACACTAATTTTCGAGATTAGTCTCCGAGAAAAACAAGATAACGATGAGGTTCAAGAACGCATGAAATTTATTGGTCGCAGTTTTATAACAACCACCCTGGTGAGTCTTGTTTTTCTGTCGGGCGCTATGCTGACTTCGCAGGCATTCGCAGGCGAAACCGAAGACATTGCGAATATCAAAAAGATGCTCGCCGGACTGATGCCAAAGGCACAGGCAGACAGCATTAAACCCGCCGCCTTTCCCGGCATGTATGAAGCAGTTTACGGCCCACAGATTATTTATATTTCGGCTAACGGGCGCTTCATGCTGGAAGGTGATTTGTATGATTTAAAAAACCGGATGAATTTGACCGAAACTAAACGTCGAGCCGGTCGTGCCAAGCTGGTGCGAGAGATGGATGAAAAAGACATGATTGTGTTTTCACCAGCGGCAGATAAAGTAAAGTTTACTATTACCGCGTTTACTGACGTCGATTGCGGTTACTGTCGCAAAATGCACAAGCAAATGAAACAGTACAATGATCTGGGCATCGCTTTTCGTTACATGTCCTATCCGCGATCGGGTGTGAATACCCCCTCCTATTACAAAGCGGTTTCTGTGTGGTGTGCCAAGGATCAAAAAGCGGCAATGACCCAGGCAAAGTCGGGCGTCAATTTGCCCAAGGCTGATTGCGACAATCCGGTGAAAAAACACATGGAGGCCGCCAAGTTGGTAGGAGTGACCGGGACGCCAACCCTGGTTTTGGAAAGCGGGCGGGTGATTCCTGGCTATGTGGAACCCAAACGCTTAATCAAAATACTGGAAGAACTCAAAAGTAAAAGCTAGGCATTTTATGCTCAGCCGACGCACGCAGTGGTTTGATGATGCCGACAAGTTTGTCGGCATTTTTTTGTCTGATTTATTTTAGTTAACATCCAGTTATGCGGCTAATGTTTTGTTAGTGCTTTGTTTTTATACGGAACCCGCTGTTAACTGTGATCGTTAAAATGGGATGTGGATCGAGATGTAGCGGTTTTTTTGTGAATCGGTTGGTGTTTTTTAGTGAGCATTGCCCTATAACATGTCCAGTGAGAGATTATTCTGTTCATTGTTTCCTTTGCTGAGATTACTTGGCTCATATCGAGGAGGTCGATATGTCGTTTATGAATATTTATATGATTGTTCCTAGCGCTTTTGTATCCGGGATGATTTGGTTTGTCTTGTTGGCGGTGTTGCTATATATCGCTCGTGAACCGGCCCACCAGGCTATTACGTCCCTAAGTCGAGTGATTCACAACGGCATGCGCTTGTCGGCCAGTGCCGTGGCACGCACGGAACGTTGGATGTTGCAACGCAACAAAGATGTGTTGCTAGCGCAGGGCAGGGAAGGGGCAGAACGAATGATTGAGCGGGAGTTTGAACGCATCGATGCCACTGTGCGTCGTGATCTTGCCGAATACCCGGCACTCCATCGTCAGCTGAACGAGGAAGCCACACGACTGGACGAGGATTATCAGTCCAGCACGGAAGTGCCGCCTGCACCACCGGGTTGGATAAAAGCCGTGGAGGCTGTGGCAAAAATTCCGGCCAAGGGTGACCCGGTGGTCAGCAACATTCTTGAAGATATTCATGAGTCACTGGAAAAAGCCAGCGATGATGCAATGGCACAATGCCGTAAATCCAGTCGTGAGCGTCACCAAATTCTAAAAGGCATGATGCCGCACTGGCGCAGGGTGTCCACACGGTTATCGCAAGTGAATAAAAATGTCGATAGTCTTTTGTTACGCTCTAAAAGCATTGATCGACACATGTCGGAATATGAAAACATTGTGCAAGGCACCAACCAGGCGGTGCGTACCTTGTCATCTTCTTCCATTACCCAGTTTTTTGTCGCAGCATTTGTGCTGTCCATTGCCGTGGGTGGCGCAGCGATTAACTTTAATTTGATCGCCACGCCCATGTCCGAAATGGTGGGCGGTACATCCCGCATCATGGGTTACCCTGTAGCCAACATTGCAGCAATGGTGATTATTTTAGTGGAAATTGCCATGGGCTTGTTTCTCATGGAAGCCTTGCGAGTTACCCGGCTATTTCCGGTTATCGGTGCATTGGACGATAAGTTGCGCCGAGGGATTTTGTGGGCGGCGTTTATCTTTTTATTTTCCTTAGCGGGCATCGAAGCCGGTCTGGCCTACATGCGTGAACTGCTGATGCAGGATGCTGCTGCGACCCGTGCGTTGTTGCGCGCCGATGGTGTCACCGAAATTGTGCAGAACTCGCACCTGTGGATTACCACCGCCGCTCAGATGGGCATGGGTTTCATTCTGCCATTTGCGCTAACCTTTGTGGCTATTCCCCTGGAGTCATTTGTGCATTCATTGCGGACAGTGCTGGGAGTATTGGCCGTGGCATTATTGCGTACGCTGATTTGGGGTTTACGCCTGGTCGGTAATCTGGCGCGCTTCACCGGGCGCATGTTGATCAATATTTATGATTTATTGATTTTTGCGCCGCTGTGGGTGGAACAGCTAGTCAAAACATCTTCGACCAAAAAAGAAGAAGCGGTTGATGAAGCTGTAGAACCGGAAGCAAGCTCCTCCTTTGTCCGTGAAGGTTTGTAGTACATCAAAAGGATTTCTAAAAAATGATAAAAAAATGGGTTTTGAAATTTGTAATAGCGATGTTTTTTTTGTTGCTGGCGGCATGTTCCTCAGACGAAGCGCCGGTTCCCGATAGCCGGGGTGTTTATTTGCTCATTGATACCTCAGGCACCTACACGCAAGAGCTGGATCAGGCCAAACGGGTGATTAATTTCACTTTGTCAGATCTCAAGCCAGGTGACTCTTTTGCCGTGGCGCGGGTAGATACAGGTAGTTTCAGTGAGAAAGATATTGTCACCAAAACGACATTCGATGCACGTCCCAGCGTGAGCAATGAACAGAAGCGTATTTTTCAAGCGCAGATTAATACTTTTTTGAAAGAGGTCAAAAGCAGTTCATACACGGATATCACTGGAGGTATTTTACAGGCCATCGAGTACCTGAATGAAACGGGTGCCGGACATAAAACCATCCTGATTTTTTCTGATCTCAAGGAAGAATTACGCAAAGGTTATGTGCGCGCTGAGATTCCCCTGGCACTTAGTGGTTACAGTGTGGTGGCGCTCAACGTAACCAAGCTGCGCAGTGACAATGTGGATCCCCGTAAATATCTGGGGCGACTCGATAGTTGGAAACAACGGGTGGAAACGGGTGGGGGTCGCTGGAAAGTAGTGAATGACCTGGAGCGCTTGGAGTCGTTGCTAAAAGCTGAATAGTCAAAACTGAATAGTTAAAAAGCGAATTGTAAAAAACTAAAGTGCTATAAATTAGGTGTAGGCTGGCAAGTCTTGCGGATGGCTACACTGCTTCGGGTTGTTGATTCAATACTAGCCAATAAGGACCAAGCTGTCCTACTGTTTCGATGAATTCGTCGAAATCCACTGGCTTGCGAATATAGCTGTTAGCACCCAGTCCATAGCCCGAAAGAATATCTTCTTGCTCGGAGGATGAGGTAAGAATCACCACAGGCAGGAAGCGTGTGAGCGCTTCGGATCGCAGCCTTTTTAGTACGCCGAAACCATCGATTTTGGGCAGTTGAATATCCAGTAGTACCAAAGCCGGTACCTGTGAGGTATCTCGCTCCTTGTGTGCGCCTTCTGCGAACAGATAATCCAGTGCTTCTGCTCCGTCCCGCGCTACCACGACTTCGTTCAGTACATTATTTTTGGAGAGTGCGCGTAAGGTGAGCGCTTCGTCGTCGGGATTATCTTCTACTAATAAAATAGTGTTTCGTTTTGCGGTAGAAACCATTAGTTACCATCCATGTACTGTTAATTCATATTGCTGTGGCTAGTAAAATAGAAAATGGGCTTTTTGTCCAGTTTTCTTTTGGCTAAGTAGCCTGGTTGTCTATCTTGCGTGGTCGTATCTAATGGTAACGAACTGGTTACTCAGGGGTTCCTCCTGAGAGTATTAAGGGTTTCCAGCTCAGAGTATCCGTAAAGAGTAAGCCGGCCTTTACCGGTAGTGTCGGCCACAATTGCTGAATGCCCCGGTGATAATAATCAAGCTGTGCTTGATAATGCCCAGCTAACACATCGATTTCAGCCGTATTTTGGACACGATGTGTTTTGTAATCCACCAGCCAAACACAATCCTCAGTGACCACTAAGCGGTCGATGATTGCCGACACAATTTGGCTGTTGTTGTTGTTGTAGCTCAACGGTACTTCGTTAAATGCGTTGACGAAGTGGGTGGGGTCAAACAGGTGTGCGAATTCAGCAGCCTGAAATACGCGGTTCGCGGCAGTGAACCAGGGTGTTAAATGCGTATCGTCTTTCGGCAAACCTAACTCAGAGGCAACGCGTTGTGGAATATTCACAGCTTGCTCGCTTAATAGCTGCAACATGCGGTGAATGGCAATGCCACGAGTGCGACCATCTGGATCGGTTGCCGGGTTGATGGCGAGTGCTTCGTCGTTTACCTGTCGACTGGGGGCAATGCTGTTCTGGGTTTTTTCTAAAGTGATGGGTTCGATGACTTTTTGGCTGATCACTGTATTGACTGCTGCGGTATTTGCGGTGAACGTTGCGGTAGCGCGTTTCCCGCTGGTCAAAAAAACTTCGCTGTTGGTTGATTCATTATTTTCTTCGACACTTTCTTCAATGAAGGGTGCTTGTAGCAAGCCGTACCAGCCAAGCGTATTCCCACGCAGCGGCTGGCAACCGGAAATAAAGAGAAACTGTTTGGGCCGGGTGATGGCGACGTACAACAGGTTGGCGTCTTCCCGCGCTTGTGCTTGCGCGTGTTGGTCAAGAATATGTTGCGTAAAAGAATCCTGCTTTTCTTTGCTGCCTGCCAGCAAAAAACTGACCGGGCGGGGTGCTTGTGCTGGCCAGTCCACTACGGCCTGATGTGCTGTTGAACTGTTTCGGATCGTGGTGCTATCTACCAAAAACACCACGGGTGCTTCCAAACCTTTGGCGGCGTGAATGGTCATTAGTCGCACACGTGAACCCGCTTGTAGTGGACTGCCTTCATCCGGCGCATCTTGTTCCTGTTGCTGTAGCGTTTGCAGTCGCGCTACAAAACGACCAATGGAAGGATAGCGGCCACTGTCGATTTCCAAAGCCAGTTCAATTAAACGTGTGAGGTTGGCGGCAACACGATGTTGCAGGTGCGTCGGATAAGCCGCATGGTAACGATTGAGCACATCGGCTTCACAATAAATGCGATCCAGCAGATCATGCACGGGCAGGTTACCCACCCATTCTCTCCAACGTGATAATAAAGAGCGTGCGCGATGCAAGGCGCTCCCCTTTTCTGCACAGTCACCAACTACCGTTAGACGTTCTATCCACGTGCCCTCGCTTTGGCTGGCGAGCGTGATGAGATCTTCATGACTGCAGGCAAATAAAGGGGAGCGCAGTACGCTGGCCAGCCCCAGATTATTAAATGGCGTTACCAGCAGCGACAACAAGCTCACCAGATCCTGCACCTCCAGACTTTGCAATAGGGTGCCACGGTTAGCGCCAATGTAGGGAATGTCAATTTCGCGCAGCGCCTGCTCGTAGTCACTGGCGTGAGTACGCTGGCGTAACAGAATAATAATGTCGCCATAGCCTAGTGGTCGAGCATCATTGCTGGAGCCGACCGGGTTATCGTCGTCGATCAACTGGCGAATCTTTTTCGCCACCTGCCGGCCTTCTTCGAGGTGGCGTTTATCCTGTTCCAGCAAGCGGGGTGTTTGTAACGGGTTGCGCAGACCGTGAATTTCTTCGCTTGTGTCTTCGGTATCGTCGCTACTGCTGATTAGTGGTAGAAATTCTACTTGTCCAAACAGCTGCGGAAGGTGTGTTGTATGTTCGGTAAATTGCAGGAGTTGTTGATTCAATGGGCCTTCGCCAAATACCCGGTTCACCAAGGTCATAATGGCTTCGGCGGAACGCCAGGAAGTGTCCAGCGGTTGGCTGATGGCATTGAGTTGTGTGTCCAGCCAGTGTTGCGCGGTGACAAACAGTTCCGCGTCAGCGCGGCGAAAACGATAAATGGATTGCTTGTTGTCGCCAACCAAAAATACACTGCGGTTTTGCCGGTCTTCGTTAGCGGCCAGCTCTTCCAGCAGCGGCAGGATGAGTCGCCACTGGGTGGGATTGGTGTCCTGAAATTCATCGATTAACAAGTGGTCGATACGTTGATCGAGCTTGTACTGAATCCAGTGCACGTTGTCGCTGTGATTGAGCAGACGGTAGGCTTGCCATTCAAGGTCGGCAAAATCCAGTAGTCGCTGTTCGGCCTTTAGGTGTTGATAATATGCCAGCAGTGCGTCACCTGCCTGGTACCAGGCGCGGGTGCGCAGCAGTGAATTTATCGCGTGGCGGATATTTTTTGTGTCTACAATTTTTCCACATAACTGTAAATGGAGTTCAAGGAAACGTTGCTGACCAGCATCCCCCATGGATTTGGCTTGCGTTTTGGATTCCTTACGTGCCAGCGGTGCACCCGCAGCGGTGAGGAATGCCTTGCAGCATTGCGTAAAACGCAAGTCGATATTTTCAGTTTCATCACGGGCTATGGCTAAGGCATCCAATGATGCTGCATTCTTTTTGCCCGGATGTTTTTGCAACAAAGTGACAAATTCGGCGAGCAGGGTCAGAGTGTTTGGACTGAAAAAATTAGCTTCCGGCGTGTCGTCTGCTGCGACATTGAGTTGCGCGCTCAATGTGTCAATCGCAAAACCAAGAGGTTCGGCCTGTGTTTCGGTAAAGGCCCACCAGTCACTGCGATGTTCGAGAAAACTGTTGAGCACGG
>CAZXZI010000091.1:0-11211 GCA_964645165.1 uncultured Ectothiorhodospiraceae bacterium | reverse complement strand
TGCCCTTTCTTTTGGTTCCGTTTTCTTTGGGCAAGCAAAGAAAATGAACACGCAGCTTCCGCCAGAAAAAAAGTAAAATAACTGAACGACTAGCTGCGGAACGTGCACATGTTGTAATTATTGTTGGGGTTCTCTTTGTTCATCCCAGCCTACGGGCTAATAGGTAAAATATCTTTTACGGGGCTGCAGAAATGAATCAACAGAATTTGACGGTAAGACAAGCAGAAGTGCTGGATGCGCTTGATGCAGGCGAGATGATTACAATTGATTCGACCAATTCTTCTGCGCTAGGAGATAAGCCGCTAGATTCTCGAATCAGATATTTTCTAACACAGAAACGTTTGGTTGCTCGAAAAGACAAGACAAAAGCAGTTACTTCTCTTGGAAACGGCTATGTAATAACACCAAGAGGAAAAGCTCTCTTGCTTGAGCATTTGAAGAAATAGACCCCAAACGGATGTAAATGGAAAAGAGAGTAGTTGTTAATATGGATACATTGAAATATTTTTTCAATTCTTAATTTCTTGGTAAACGTCATCTATTAATCAGTAGGTATGGTGTGTTACAAAATTAAATTGGGTTGCTCTGCTCGCTTCAACCTACGGACTAGGGAGTGTTTATTATGAAGATGTTTGTTTTTTAATATGTTGTTTAGTCGGGCAATTTTCTTTTGCGGGTCCCATACATGAATTATTCCACGATGGGATTTTTGAAGTTGGATGGGGTGATAGTCTCAGTGAAGTGAGAAGAGTCCACCCTGGGGGAGTAGTTTCATCAGACACAGGTATTCTTTCATACAAAATAAAGGATGGTAGATTCGTTGTAGGCATTAAAAGAGAGCCAAGTAATTATATTGAATTCTTGTTTAGTTCTGATGAAAAATTGAATTATGTAAACATTCAATTTAAACCAAATGACTCCCAAGATATTGCAGCCCTTTTTCCAAAGCTTGATGAGGTTTTCGGGGCGAACTGGTATCAGCCAAATAAAATGAATCCGACTATTGCCTGGCCTAAAGATGGGAATTTGTTAGTATTTTTTAGAACTATATTTTCTGGCGGAAGTATTGAGAACGTATTGATGATAAGAGCAGAGCTTAAAAGTATAGCATCAAAAAAAGATCTAGGTTTTTAAGTTATGTAGAGAGGGTGGCTCTTGTCATTCAAACCATTCTAAATTAACTGTTGGGCATTGCCCATCCCATAAAAAGCAGAAAAATGACACAAACAACCGAACTAAACTACGAAGGCGTCGAACAACAACCCCTCAGCATCTTCACTGAGAACGCCTACCTAAACTACTCCATGTACGTGATTCTTGATCGCGCGCTGCCGCATATCGGCGACGGCCTGAAACCCGTACAGCGGCGCATCATCTACGCCATGTCCGAACTCGGATTAAAGGCGGGTGCCAAGTACAAGAAATCCGCGCGTACCGTGGGTGACGTGCTGGGCAAGTTTCACCCGCACGGCGACTCGGCCTGTTACGAGGCGATGGTGTTGATGGCGCAGCCGTTTTCCTACCGTTATCCACTGGTGGATGGGCAGGGCAACTGGGGTGCACCGGATGATCCCAAATCGTTTGCGGCGATGCGTTACACGGAGTCGCGGCTGGCGAAGTATTCGGAGTTGCTGCTGAGCGAAGTGGGGCGGGGCACGGTGGACTGGGTGCCGAATTTCGATGCGACGCTGGAAGAGCCATCGGTATTGCCGGCGCGGGTGCCGAATTTGTTGTTGAACGGCACTACCGGTATTGCGGTGGGCATGGCCACGGACATTCCGCCGCATAACCTGCGTGAAGTTGTCTCGGCCTGCGTGCATTTGCTGGATGCGCCGAAGGCGACGCTGGCGGATTTGTGCGAACACGTGCAGGGGCCGGATTATCCCACCGAGGCGGAGATTATCACCCCGCGTAATGAATTGCACGCCATGTACGAAAAGGGTGGCGGTTCGGTACGCATGCGTGCGGTGTGGGAGAAAGAAGACGGCGCGGTGGTGATTACGGCGCTACCGCATCAGGTTTCCGGCAATAAGGTACTGGAACAGATTGCCGCACAGATGAACGCGAAGAAGTTGCCGATGGTGGAGGATTTACGTGATGAGTCCGATCATGAAAACCCGACCCGTTTGGTGATCGTGCCACGTTCTAATCGCATCGATTTGAACGAGTTGACGGCGCATCTGTTTGCAACCACTGATCTCGAGCGAACTTATCGTGTGAACATGAACATCATCGGCCTTGATGGTAAGCCGCAGGTAAAAGATCTTCGCACGCTACTCAAAGAATGGCTGGTGTTCCGTACCGATACGGTGCGTCGTCGTTTGGAATACCGTTTGGGAAAAGTGAAACGCCGTTTGCACTTGTTGGACGGCTTGCTGATCGCGTTTCTGAATCTCGATGAAGTGATTCGCATCGTCCGTACCGAGGACGAACCGAAGCAGGTGTTGATTAAACGCTTCAAACTTAGCGAAGAGCAGGCAGAATACATTCTCGATACCAAGTTGCGTCAATTGGCGCGTTTGGAAGAAATGAAAATCCGCGGAGAACAGGAAGAGCTGGCGGAAGAGCGGGACAAGTTAGAGAAAACTTTAGGCTCCAAGGCGCGACTAAAAACATTGGTGCGCAAAGAGCTGGTGGCCGATGCAGAAGAATATGGCGATGACCGGCGTTCGCCCATCGTTGAACGTGAATCAGCACAGGCGCTGGATGAAACCGCGTTGATCAGCGCGGAACCCATTACGATTGTGTTGTCTGAAAAGGGCTGGATTCGTGCCGCCAAGAGCCACGAAGTAGATGCCAGTGGGCTTAATTACAAAGCGGGCGATGATTTCAAGGCATCGGCTTGCGGGCGTTCGAACCAACTGGCGGTATTCCTTGATGCCAGTGGGCGTTCGTACTCTATTGCATCGCACACGTTGCCATCGGCACGTGGTCAGGGTGAACCCCTCACTGGTCGAGTGACGCCGCCGGATGCTGCAGGGTTTGTGGATGTGCTGGCGGGCAAGAGCAGTGATTTGTATTTGTTGGCTAGCGATGCGGGTTACGGTTTTGTGACGCAACTGGAAAACATGTACGCGAAAAACAAATCGGGAAAGGCCTTGTTGCGATTACCGAAAGGCGCGCGTGTGCTGCAAGCGAATGCAGTGAATGATGTCAACACGGATCGCATTGCAGCGGTGACCACCGAGGGTCGTATGTTGGTCATACCGCTAAACGAATTACCCGAAATGGCAAAAGGTAAAGGTAATAAGATTATCGGCATTCCATCGGCGAAAGTCGCAACGCGGGAAGAATTTGTGGTGGGTATTGCGGTGGTGTCTGAGGCTAGCAGCTTAACCATCTATTCTGGAAAGCGGCATTTGACGCTCAAGCCAAAAGATATCGGGCACTACGAAGGTGAGCGTGGACGACGGGGTTCCAAATTGCCGCGTGGTTTTCAACGGGTGGATGGCATTGAAGCTAGTACTATTGAAAATGTAGTGACCGAGGTGACTGACGACTAGTTATGGCGATTGACTTACTTCAATGGTGGGATCGATTGCCGTTTGTGGGTGCGAAGGGCGAAGAAATTTCGCTCCGAATTATTCCACTGAAACTCGATGTGCCAATGATTCGTGTACGCAACCGGCGACAGCAAAAGTTGCAAGCACCCCCCGAGAGTTGGAAAGAGCTGAATTGCTATCCAACGGAATTATTGCGTGAGATTGATCGTTATTTGCAAGCTCTCAATACTGAGCGCACCACTAGCAGCAAACGTAGGGATTGGGTGGAGCATGCCATGCAGTATGCCTGCCCGGCCATGCGTAAAATCTATTCTGAACATTACAAATCTGAGGCTTTACCGGAATCACATGATCGACGCGAGGGCTTGGTGGCAGCGATAAATGTGTGTGGCCAGTTGGCGTCGGGCTACAAGCGTCAGCTAAATGAAGACTTTTCCGTGCCGGATGCCAGTTATGGGCGGGTGCGAGTTCGAGTCCGTCATCATGCCTTGCGGGTGTTGGAGTTGATGCGCATGGAGCAGCGCCTTCGTGCAATGCGCTATCAAAAACTATCAGAAAAGAACTGGCAGGATTGCAATCATCTATTTTTTGCTATTTCCCAATGCGAAGATGTTGATGAACCGCAATTGGCCTTGAGTTGCTTGCAGGTGATGCTGGACAGTCCCAACAATGAGTCTGAGCGTCGGGCGCCAACAATGACCTCGATCAACTTGGCTTACCTGTCAATTCAGCTCAATGGTTTATTTGATATTACGACCTTGTCAGCTCCTAAGCTGCACGTGGTAGATGTACAAGTTACTACGGTAATTAACTCAATTACGATTATTCCCGATCATGGTAAGTCGCTGGGTCGCGGTAAGCTGCTGGTTTATTACGGCCAGTCTTGCCCACCTTATTTTAGGCGGCAGGATGAGCTGCAGCGAAAGAAACAGGCGGATTGGTTAAAGGCACGGGGTGATTCTACTGTCGCGGGACTGTCTTTGGTGGAGCACGAATTAAAGGCATTGATTATTGATGTTGCGCCTATGGATGCCTTGTTAACAGAAGAGCATCAAAAAAAATTGGCGCGGTTTGAGTCCACCGATGCTGTGCAAGGCGAAAAACCTGAAGATGCCAAAAATAAGTACAGTTCCGTAACGGATCAGGACGACCTGGCAAACTTGCTAACCATTGATGCCATGTGTGATGGCCTGCGCCTGAAGCAACGATTGGAAGAACGCGAATACATTATTGGCCAGAAAGTGCTGTATGTTTACAACGGGTTTATGTCAGTTTACAAATTGTTAGTGGACATGTTATCTGAGCAGGAGGAAGCGAACCCGGATTTGGCGGTTGATAATGAATTGCGTGACGCCTTGGCCGGGCGTTCTGCCCTAATTGCGGCTGATATGGAGGCTGGTGAGTTTGGTCAGTGGTTTGTGGTGGATAAAAGTAAGGGTGGCGTCCACATTAAAACTCGGGAGACGGAATTTACCACAGCCTTGTTTATTGGCCAGGTGGTGGCGTTTGCTTATTCTCGTGAAGATTTGGCTACGCCTGTGCTGGGTTACGTGGTGCGTTTGCGCCGCAGTTTAAGTAAAGAAATCGAGGTGACTATTCGTGTTTTGTCAAAAGCTGTAGCTGCAACAGCAGTGCAGAGTGAATTTCTAAGTAAAAATGATATGGCCTTACCGGCCATTGTGCTCGAGGGCGATGCCGGCGTTGGGCGACAATTGATGTTACATCATAGCCATCGTTTATCGTCCGGCACGTCAGTCAAGATTGAGCTGGATCAGCAACAGGCAAATATTATTTCAGAGATGCTGAAAATTCAGCGGGAATTTGTGCTGTATTCATTGCAGAGCTAAAGCCGAACAGAGGACGACTTAATCATTGCTGCTGAAATCGTAATCCAGTGATGCTTCAGGTTTTTGCAAATAGAACCCCTGAATGAAGTTGACGCCATGCTGCCAGAGTACGGCTAAACAAGCAGGGTCTTGCACGTGTTCTGCAATGGTCAGTATATTATTGGTGCGGCCGGCCTCAGCAACTTTTTCAATCGCAGCCTGACTTTCTTCGCTGGCGGCATTATTAATGTGTCCACCATCAATTTTCAGATATTTCAGGTGCAAATGTTTCATGTAGGCGAGGTCTTCTGATTCTTTGCCGGCATGGTCAATCGCCATATTGCAATGCAATTGTTTGAGGCCGTCGGAGAAGGTTTTCGCTGCCTTGAGGTTTTCCAAAGCTATATGTTCACTGATTTCGAACACCAGGCTATCGCCATGCAGTCGTGCGGCTTGTAATAATTTGCTTATCCACACTAACAAATTCGGGTCGCGTAGCGAGTCTGCCGACAGTTTAATGAAGAACTGAATCTCTTTGCCAATCTTGCGCTTGTCGAGAATTGCCTTGGCAGCGGATTTGATTACCCATTTGTCGATGTCATTCATGAGCCCCGCTTGTTCGGCAGCTTCAATAAAGTTGCCCGGCATAACCAGAGAATCATCCTGATCCTTTAAGCGCACTAGAACTTCATAGCGTTCTCCAGGTTCCGCATGCAAGCTGACAATGGGTTGGTACTGTAATACGAAACGATTATTTTTAAGTGCAATTTCCAGTAGTGAAACGATACGCTTGTCAGCTTCCAGGCTGGCCAGGGCATCTTCCTCGGAAAAAATGTGTACTTGGTTGCCGCCTTTCTCTTTGGCGACACCGCAGGCGGCCTCTGTTTGCGAAATGGCTTTCTTCGCATCGGGGGTGGTTTCAGTGATAGTGGATAGGCCTATGCTACATGTAGTGGTAACCGTTTTTTCCTCGGACTCAAAGATCTTGTCTACTAATCCGCTGCGTAATGTGTCGGCCAATGTTTCAGCTTGTTTTTGTAGTGAGCCACTAAGAAGGACAGAAAAAATAGTGCCGGCATATCGTGCGATTTGAGCCTCTTCTCCCGGGATGATCTCCTGGATGTATTTGGCGATGTCGGATAACACCAGGTCACTTTCAGCGATGCCGAGTGTTTCTTTAATGTTTTTGAAGTTATCAGGTTCGATGTACAACAGCGTCCATTTTTCTTCGCTTTTATTGGCAAGATCAACGGCCGCTTGTACTCGTTCCATAAAATATTGATTGTTGTACAGGCCTGTGAGTAGGTCTTGTTGACGCAGTTGCTCAATTTCTTTCTCCAGCGCTTTGTTGTCGCTCTTGCGATGAAGCATCACCTGAGTGCAGGCTTCACCGTCAATGCTGGCGCGGGAAAACTCCATGGTTGCTGCAAAAACCTCACCGTCCTCACGTACGGCCTGGTATTCCAATGTGCCTTCCGGTGGTTCGTCATTACTAATGCTGCGCAGTACATCCTTGAAGCTTTGTTGTTCGTCGCTGGTGATCAGATCCATGATAGGCACGCATTCGAGTTCTTCGATGTCCGAGTAGCCAAAGATGTCCTTGTAACTTTGGTTGGCGTAAATGTGCATGCCTTCATGGATATAGGCGATGGGGTCACGAGAGCTGTCAAGCAATACGCGATTGCGTTTCTCGCTTTCGTGGTAGAGCCCTTTGCAACGTCGATGCTCACGGCGTTCATGGAGATTATCAATTTCTCTTTTTAACACTAATAGTAGATGATCTTGTGCTTCTTCCGAGACAAAGTCTGCTGCGCCGGCTTTCAATAGCTCCATCGTGATGGCATCCGTGCGTTCGCTGCCAAACACAATGGTGGGGATGTCTTTGCCGCTCTTTTTTATCATTGATAGCGCTTGGCTGACGGTAAAGTCGCCCACTTGCTGGGCGGCTAGCATTATGTCCCAGCTTTGGCCTTCCAATGCTTCCTGTAAATCTTCGGCGTCTTCAATGTGTTTGTAACGAATGGCGTAGCCGGCATTTCTAAGTGCGCTAGCCAGGGCTTCTGCTTCGTTGGCAGACTCTTCCAAGATGAGTGGGCGGATGACATTTGAGTTATCCAAAATCGGCTCCTGAGTTTTTTATTGTGTGAGTCTTAATTCTCTGGGTGCGAATAATGCCGAGAGAATTAAATGAGCGTCCATACTGTATCGAAATCGTCATCGGCCTCAGTAGTTGTTGATGGTTTGGTCTTTTCTGCAGTGTCGAGTACGGTAAATTCAAACTGAGAGAATACACCAGTGGATTCCAGTTGTTTAGTTAGCAGTATGTAAGTGCGATGGCCGTGCACATTGGCGATGAGTTTGTCATTTGTCTGATGCCAGGCGTGGGTGATCAAGGTGGCGGGTTGGTCTATGCCGGCGAGACGGGGCAACACCAGGCTACGTTGATACTTTTCCGCGATGCCGTCCTTAGGTGCGCTGGCAAGCGCAATGGCATCGGCACAGGGGGCGAGTTTTTGAATGCCAAGTTCCAATCCATTTTTCCAGTTTTTGATACGACGAATGATGCCGATGCCGAGCTGCGTACTGTTTGCACCGAGGTTATCGCGGATGCCCACCAGCTCACCCACTTGCACCTTTTGTGAATCCTTGCCGTAAACCAGATAACCCAACAGGCAATAGCCACCAGCGCTTTCATTGATGCCCTTGCAGGGCAGTGGTGTGTAGGCATACAGCGAAGATTTGTCGCCGGTCTGTTCATCGGTCGTGCCTAGGGTGGTGGGATTGTTGACGCGATAGGTAAAGTCAGGATCCCAAATATCCGGTGTGTGATCGTCCAGGTTACTAATTCCAAACACAGGCGTGCTGGTGTATTGGGCGCGTTCATCCAGTACAAAGTCATCTGCATCTTCGTCGTCGACAATAGGGCTGCCATTGTGCAGGGCGTCCGTTGCTGTGGGGCAGGTCGCCGTGGGATCTTTCAACAGCGGGCGAATGATTTCATCAATGTAATGATGTGTTGCACTGAGGCCGAGGGTAATCGCGATTTCGTTGTTCTTTGAGGTGCGCGGGAAGGTGCGGTGTGATTTGCCACTCCAGGTCATCACCAGGCGTTTTTGCACGTCTTCAGGAATTTTTGACAGGTTTTTTTCACTGTCGGCGAACATGGTGTTGCTCATGGCTTGCACTAGTTCGCTGGTGTCTACGGTACGGCAGAAGGCGGGGTCGACGGTGCCATCATCGCGGAAATAGCCGGGTGCAGCATCGGTGTTCATGCTGATGTTGAATGCGTAGCTCTCATTCTGAATGTCACCGTAGGGTTGAATGCGCGCACTTTGTGCCCAGGATTCCAGTGCTTTATAAACGGTTTCGGTAATGGGTTGGCGCAGGCGATAGGGGCCGCAGAGTGCCAGCAATAAAATTTGTTTGTAAATGTCGGCAATACTGCTGTCCAGCATGGCATCAGTTGTCACTTGATCCTTAATTAACGCACTGTGCAGATTGTGGCCTTCAGCATACAAATATAAACGATGAATTTGCAGCCAGACATTTTCTGGATGCTGGATGTAAATTTGGTACGAGCACAACAGCACGTTACTGAGATAACGGATAGAGCGGTGGACGCAAATACCCATCGTTTTGTTGCTCAGCAGGGAAAAGGTTTTGCTCAACTTGTCCTGGATGACTGCCTTATAACCGATGGCCATTTCGGAATTCAGCTGGATGGCCAGTTCGGCGATTTTTTGATTCTTAGGCGATAGCGGCAGGTTTTGATTAATGTAATGCTTTTTCAGCACCTCGGTGATTTGGTACACCGGGACGCGGAGGATTTCCAGGGTTTTGAAGCGGTCGTGCTCGGGCAATACCAGACGATTCATTTCCCGCAGCGCGGCGAAAATATGACGCGCGGTTTCACCGGTGTTGGCCATCGGTAAAGTGGCAATCCAGGCTTCCACCTGCTTCGGGCGGGCGTCGAATGAATCGGAAGTCGGCTTGCTTTGTTCCGGGACGTTGAGTAATCCCTCGGGCGTGTTGCTTACCACGTGTGCTCCTGCTTTGTTGCTTTATTAAAAAGTTGTCGTAAAAATTGTCTGAAAACCATGCACTAAAAAAGCTGCATGAGCCCGTTGCGCCTTGAGTATACGGTGCTGCGGCGAAAACGCCACATCGCTGCCGTGTCGCGGCTTTGCTCAGTAGTTACGTCGGCATTTTTGGGATGCACTTTAGTCTTGCGAGCAACTTTTAGCGGCGGGTAATGGGTGTTTTGTGGGGCTCTCCAGCCTGTTCGCGTACCAGCTGGGGCATTAGAAAACCTGGTAACTGACAGCGCATTGCATCGATGAGTGCGATGCCGGCGTTTTCGTTAACGTCGAAATGCGCCGCGCCTTGCACGGGGTCGAGCAGGTGCAGGTAGTAGGGCAGCACGCCAGCGGTAAACAGGGATTCGCTGAGCGAGCATTGGGCGCTGAGGTTGTCGTTTATATTTTTGAGTAGCACAGCCTGATTGAGCAGGGTGACGCCGAGTGCGCGTACTGCTGCTAGCGCATTGAGAACGGGCGTGTCCAATTCATTGGCGTGGTTGCAGTGGGTTACCAGCACGGTCTGCCAGGGCAGTTCTGATAGCCAGCGCAAAAAGGCGTTGTCGATACGTTGAGGCAGCACGATGGGCATGCGGCTATGGATGCGCAGGCGTTGCAGGTGGGGGATGTGGCGCAGAGCATCGGTGATTTCAGAGAGTCGCGGAGTGCTCAGTGACAAGGGATCACCACCGCTGAGGATGACCTCGTTGATTTCCGGGTGGGCGGCGATGTACTCGATGGCCGCCTGCCACTGGCGGTCGCCCGGCCGGTGTTCAGCGTAGGGAAAGTGGCGGCGGAAGCAGTAACGGCAGTGCACGGGGCAGGCGCCGGTGGTGATCAGCAATACCCGGCCGTGATATTTGTGCAGTAGGCCGGGTGCGGCGGTGGCGGCCGTGTCGCCCACCGGGTCGCGCAAAAAACCGGCCTGGATCGTGGATTCTTGCCCCCGCGGCAGAACTTGTAGCAGTAGGGGGTCTGCCGGATTTCCCTTTTGCATGCGTGCCACGTAGCCACGGGGGACGCGTTGCGGGAAAGCCTGCTGTGTATCAATGCCGCCGGGAATGTCAGCGGCGCTGAGTCCCAGCATTGCCAGCAGCTCGGCCGGGTCTTTGATGGCGCGCGCCAACTCCGTTTGCCAAACGCTGTTTTCTACAGATTCGTGTTCGTCGGACTGACAAAGGCTGGCAGTAAGCGGTATCATACGTCGCCTTTCGGAGATGAACTCTTTATGAGCTCTTCGCGAACTCTTTAAGTAAAGAAAGCAGCATGTTCCCAGATCGAGGTAGAAATGGCTAATTACGCAACCAATGAATTCAAAAACGGCCTGAAGGTGATGGTGGATAACGACCCCTGCTCGATGATTGATGTCGACATGGTCAAGCCGGGCAAGGGTCAAGCCTTCACCCGCGTCAAGCTGCGCAACCTGATTTCCGGTCGCGTGGTCGAGCGCACCTACAAATCGGGCGAGTCTCTGCCTGGCGCCGACGTCATGGATACGGACATGCAGTATCTCTACAACGACGGTGAATTCTGGTATTTCATGGATCCCGTGAGTTTCGAGCAAGTGGGTGCCGATGCCGCCGCCGTGGGTGATCAGGCCAAGTGGTTAAAGGAGCAGGACACTTGCGAAGTCACCACCTGGAATGAGCGACCGATTGCGATTGCCACGCCCAATTTTGTGGAGCTGACGATCACCGAGACCGATCCCGGCCTCAAGGGTGATACGGCGCAGGGCGGCATCAAGCCTGCCACGCTGGAAACGGGTGCCGTGGTGCGGGTGCCGTTGTTCATCGAGACCGGCGAGAT
>CAZXZI010000090.1:0-11252 GCA_964645165.1 uncultured Ectothiorhodospiraceae bacterium | reverse complement strand
CCGAAGAATGAGACAATATAGCTCCCGCCGGGGGAGGGTTCAAGGAGGGCGGATGTCGTACTCACAAAACGAACCAGCTTATTTGCGAAGGTCAACCTTCGTTCACGATCATTGGCCAGGTACAGCAGCGCGAGCGTAAATTTACTATTGGTATGCAGCGCCAGCGGGGCGAAAGCACTATTAAGTTAGCTGGTAGGGTGATCTCTCGTAGTAGCGAACTCACCCAAGCACTCCCTATTGCTGTTCTAGAGCCAGGTTTGCACCGGTTGATTGAAGAAGGCCCGGAACACCGCCGCAAATTCCTGGACTGGGGTGTGTTCCACGTGGAACCAGGATTTCACCACATCTGGAATAACTATCGACGTGCATTGGCTCAACGAAATGCAGCCCTGCGATCACATAGCCCACGAAAGGCTATCGTAAATTGGGATCAGGAGTTAGTTCAGGCAGCCGAACTGCTTGACCAGGTAAGACAATCTTATTTGCACTCATTATTGGAAGTTGTGCCAGTTTACAGTCAAAAATTCCCAGAACTCTCAACGATTGCTATCAAGTATCAACAGGGCTGGCGCGAAGGTGAGAGCTATGGTGATTATCTCGCGACTCAATATGGGTCTGATAGAGAGCGTGGATTTACCCAGTTCGGACCACATCGCGCTGACTTGAGGATACGGCTTCACGGAATGGATGCTCGGGAATATTTATCCCGTGGACAACAAAAAGTACTGGTCGCGTCATTAGTGCTCGCGCAATGTGAGCAAATGCGTGCCAACGACGCATCCGTGGTGGTATTAGTAGATGATCTACCATCTGAACTTGATACTGAAAAAAGAGCTGCTTTGATGGACTCGCTCCAGACTACAGGAGCACAGGTTTTTCTGACAGGGACTGATAGCAAACTTTTCCCTTTTGAAGATGAAGCACACAGTATGTTTCACGTGGAACAGGGATGCATTCGAGGGTCAAATTAAGGTGCTTTGATGTTAAAAGCATCGTAGCAGAAGCGATGGTTAAACAAGCGGTTTTGGCCAAAAACTGGTACACTGGCGGTGTTCAACCATGAGGCTTTGTGATGTCTGATAACTCGTCCTACGATTCAACTAAAATTAAGGTTTTAAAGGGCTTAGACGCGGTTCGAAAGCGTCCCGGCATGTACATCGGCGACACTGATGACGGCACAGGTTTGCATCATATGGTCTTTGAAGCGGTAGATAATTCCATTGATGAAGCACTAGCGGGTCACTGCACTGAAATCAATGTAAGCATCCACGATGATGGTTCCTTGTCGGTGGCGGATAACGGCCGAGGTATCCCGGTGGATATTCACGAGGAAGAGGGACGTTCTGCCGCTGAGGTCATCATGACCATACTTCACGCAGGCGGTAAATTCGATGACAACTCCTACAAGATCTCTGGCGGTCTACATGGCGTAGGGGTATCTGTAGTGAACGCCTTGTCCGAAGTGCTGAAACTGACTGTCTGGCGCAGTGGCGAAACGCATTTTCAGGAGTATCACCATGGTGATCCAGTAAAACCGCTGGAAGTGATTGGTACAACCGATCGCACCGGAACCGAGATCCGCTTCTTACCCAGTACCGAAACCTTCAGCGATATTGAATTTCATTACGAAATTTTGGCCAAGCGCCTGCGTGAATTGTCTTTCCTTAATTCCGGGGTGCGCATCGTGCTCAACGACGAGCGAACGGATAAGCAGGATGTATTTGAATACAAAGGTGGCATCAGCGCCTTTGTGGAACACTTGAATCGCAACAAGACACCGTTGCATCCCAGCGTATTTGATTTTGTCACTGAAAAAGACGGTGTCACGGTGGAGGTCGCCATGCAATGGAACGACTCCTATCAGGAAAATATCTTTTGTTTTACCAACAATATTCCCCAGCGGGATGGGGGTACTCACCTGGCTGGTTTTCGGGGTGCGTTGACCCGCACCTTGAATCAGTACATTGAATCCCTGGGCGCTGCGAAAAAGGCCAAGGTGTCCATGACAGGTGACGACGCCCGCGAAGGCCTGACTGCGGTACTGTCGGTGAAGGTGCCGGATCCTAAGTTCTCTTCACAGACCAAAGACAAACTGGTGTCCTCGGAAGTTAAAGGTATTGTTGAATCGGCCATGTCAGAAAAGTGCCAGGAATTCCTACTGGAAAACCCTGTTGATGCTAAGTCTATTGTCAGCAAGATCGTCGACGCTGCCCGTGCCCGCGAGGCCGCCCGCAAGGCGCGCGAAATGACCCGCCGCAAAGGTGCGTTGGATATCGCCGGGCTACCGGGCAAACTGGCGGATTGTCAGGAAAAAGACCCGGCATTGTCCGAATTGTTCCTAGTGGAGGGTGATTCCGCTGGCGGCTCCGCCAAGCAAGGCCGTGATCGTCGCACTCAGGCCATTCTGCCGCTCAAGGGCAAAATCCTCAATGTGGAAAAGGCGCGTTTTGACAAGATGCTGTCTTCCGTTGAAGTGGGCACCCTGATTACCGCACTGGGTTGCGGTATCGGCCGGGAAGAATTTAATCCGGACAAGCTACGCTATCACCGCATCATCATCATGACGGATGCCGACGTAGACGGCTCGCACATCCGTACTCTTCTGCTGACCTTTTTCTACCGGCAGATGCCCGAGCTTATCGAACGCGGCCACATCTACATTGCCCAGCCGCCGCTGTACAAGGTGAAAAAGGGTAAGCAGGAGCGCTACGTTAAAGATGACAGTGAGCTTAATGACTACCTACTGCAGTCCGCTTTGGAAAATGCCGGCCTGCATGTGACCGCGGATAGCCCCGCCATCGCTGGTGTGACCCTGGAGACCCTGGCTCAGCAATACCTCACCGTGAAGGCCACTATCGATCGTCTGTCTCGCCGCTACCCAGCAGAATTATTAGAAAAGATCGTCTACATGACCGCTTTTCCCGAGGCAGCGAAAACCGACCAATCAGCGGCAGAGGTTTGGTTTGCTGAATTGTTACAGCGTCTTAATGCCGATGATACCAGTGCCGTGCGCTACGAGGTGGCCTTGGAAGAAGTGGCAGAGCATGGTGGATGGTTGGCGCGCATTAATGCCATCAGCCACAACGTGGGTAACGAGCGGGTCATGGCCAGTGATTTTTTTGCCTCCAGCGAATATCAGAATATGGCCGCACTGGGTGAGCAGTTAAAAGACCTGCTGACCGAGGGTGCCTTTATCCAGCGTGGCGAGCGTCGCGCCGATGTGGCCAGCTTCAAACAGGCACTGGATTGGCTGATGCGCGAGGCGCGCCGTGGCCAACACATCCAACGCTACAAAGGCCTGGGCGAGATGAACCCCGAACAGTTGTGGGAAACCACGCTGGACGCTAGCGCCCGTCGCCTGCTGCGGGTACAGATCGAAGACGCTGTAGCGGCGGACGATGTGTTCACCACGCTGATGGGTGACCAGGTGGAGCCGCGACGTGAATTTATCGAAACTAATGCCCTGCAGGTGGCGAATCTGGATGTATAGGGAATGTGAGGGAAGGGCAGAGGAAACCTACCGGGAAAAGGGTAAAAAGATCGCGCTAACCATATTTTATAAGTACTATATTGATAGTAAGTAGTTACTTACAGTTGTTTAAAAACATGAAAAAGGCGGCTATCCCAGTTAGGGATGCCGCCTTTTTTAGTGCTGATTAAAGAATCAGCAGGAAAGTGTTTAGCCTTCCTCGTGGTAGCGGATCACCCGCTCCACTTCATTTTTGGAACCCAGTACCACGGGCACGCGCTGGTGCAGACCATCGGGCTGAATTTCCATGATACGTTCACGACCGGTGGAGCACACACCACCCGCTTGTTCCACGATGAAACCCATTGGATTGGCTTCGTACATTAAGCGCAATTTACCGGGCTTGCTGGGATCACGGGTGTCTTTGGGGTACATGAAAATACCACCGCGTGTCAGAATGCGGTACACCTCGGCTACCATGGAGGCTACCCAGCGCATATTGAAATCCTTGTCACGTTCACCTGTGGTACCGGCGATGCACTCGTCAACGTAGCGTTTCATGGGCTCTTCCCAATGACGCTGGTTAGACATGTTGATGGCAAATTCTGCAGTATCTTCCGGAATGCTCATGCTGGGGTGGGTGAGAACGAATTCGCCCACATTGTGATCCAGAGTGAAGCCGTTAACACCATTGCCCGTGGTCAGCACCAACATGGTGGATGGCCCATACAGGGTGAAACCGCCGCAGACCTGTTCCGTGCCTGCTTGAAGAAAATCTTCAGCCTTGGCATTTTCTACGCCTTCAGGGCAACGCAGAATCGAAAAGATACTGCCAACGGACAGGTTGATGTCGATATTGGATGAGCCATCTAGGGGATCAAAGGTCAGCAGGTATTTGCCTTTCGGGTATTGGGGAGGAATGGGGTACACATCGTCCATTTCTTCGGAGGCCATGGCCGCCAGATGTCCGCCCCATTGGTTGGCTTTCAAAAAGATGTCATTGGAAAGAATGTCGAGTTTTTTCTGGGTTTCGCCCTGAATGTTCTCGCTGCCGGCGGAGCCGAGTACGTCGCCTACCAGTGCGCCTTGTTGCACACAATTGGCAATGGCCTTGCAGGCGACGACCACATCGTTGAGCAGGGCAGTAAAATCGCCGGAGGCCGAGGGCGAATGACGCTGTTCCTCGATAATAAATTGGGTAATCGTTTCACCAGTATGCATTTTATGTTTTTCCTACATTAGTCCTACAATTGTTGAAAATTCGGTATCCGGCAGGCTGTTTGGATAGAGTAACGTGCGCCGGAAAAGCCGACTATTGTAGCATATATGCTATCAAATTTTGAAATGTGCCTAGTATCAGCGTTAATAGAGAGATAGCAGGCCTCCTAGTAGCAGGCCCCCTATGAGTTTAGTGGTTGCCTGTACCTGGCGCAGGCCGTAGCATACGTGGCACTTTCAGCCTCATTGGCTGACTTCAAAGACCACTAAAGAGCGTTAATATGACTCAAACTATCCGTATCGCCACCCGAAAAAGCCCACTGGCATTGTGGCAGGCCGAATTTGTCCGTGACAGTCTGTTGGCCTTAAATCCTGAACTCAAGGTGGAGCTGGTCAAAATGGTCACCCAGGGTGACAAGATTCTCGACACGCCACTGGCCAAGGTGGGCGGCAAGGGGTTATTCGTCAAGGAGCTGGAAGTAGGCATGTTGAACGGTGATGCCGATATTGCCGTGCATTCCATGAAGGATGTGCCGGTGGAATTTCCCGAGGGTCTGCATCTTGCGGTGATCTGCGAGCGCGAAGATCCGCGCGACGCCTTTGTTTCCAACACCTACAAGTGTATCGAAGACCTGCCGCAGGGGGCGAAAGTGGGCACCTCTAGTCTGCGCCGTACCTGCCAGATTCGTACCTGGCGACCCGACCTGGAAATCCTCGATCTGCGCGGTAACGTCAATACCCGCCTGCGAAAATTGGACGAAGGTGAATATGACGCGATCATTCTTGCCTGCGCTGGCCTCAAACGCTTGGAATTTTCGGATCGCATCACCGAGCATCTCGCTCCTGGTTTCAGTCTGCCCGCCATTGGCCAGGGAGCGGTGGGTATCGAATGTCGTATTGATGACCCCGCGATTAACGCACTAATCGCGCCGCTCAATCATAAAACGACAGCCATTCGCGTGCTGGCCGAACGCGCGATGAACAACCGTCTCGAAGGCGGCTGTCAGGTGCCCATCGGTGGTTACGCCGAACTGGATGGAGACACCCTTTTGCTGCGCGGTCTGGTGGGACGACCCGACGGCAGTGAAATGGTCTGCGGAGAAATCGCCGGTCGTGCCGATGAGGCAGAATACCTTGGCACCACACTGGCCGATGATTTGCTGGCTCGCGGTGCACGGGAAATTTTGCAGCAAGTTTATTCAGCCGCTAATGCAACGAAGGACGACAACTAAATGTCGCCACTGTCTGGTGTTACGGTGGTGGTTACCCGCCCCGCACACCAGGCAGAAAATTTGTGCCAGCTGATTGAAGCCGCAGGTGGCGAGGCACTGCGTTTCCCGGTGATCGAGATTGGCCCACCGCAAGACCCGAAACAATGTAAGGTGCAATTGGCCCGATTAACTGAATATGATCTCGCGATTTTTATCAGTGCTAATGCGGTTAATGCCGCGTTAGCAATACAACCAGTCTGGCCGGAGAATATGGCCATTGCCGCCGTCGGCAAAGCAACGGCGCAAGCACTCGCCGCAAAGTATATGCCAGTCACATACGTTGCACCGGAACCCTACAACAGCGAAGCTTTGCTGAGTTTGCCTGACTTTCAACAATTAGCCGATAAACACATTGCTATTATTCGGGGCAATGGCGGTCGAGAATTCTTGCGAAATAGTTTGCAGGAACGGGGGGCTGAGGTGGATTATGTGGAATGTTATCAGCGCATGAAGCCGCAATCAGAGACCACACCGTTGTATGAAGCCTGGGATCAAAAACAAATCATGCCTATCGTCGTCACCAGCAACCAGAGCCTGATAAATTTGCAGGCAATGATTCATCAAGACTACCAGGCCGAATTATTGGCAGCACCGCTGTTTTTAATCAGTGAACGCACCGCGACCTTATCCACCGAGCTGGGTTTTACGCAAACACCGGTAATCGCAACCGCCGCCAATGATGATGCGGTGATGTCTGCACTGACAAATTGGACAAAGGCGAGTGAAACAAAATGAAAAAGGCTCCTAAAGAGACGCCAGCAGCACCAGTGAAAGATAAGCTGGAAGTGTCTGCAACCTCGTCAACCGACACAGACACAGCTACGGTGAAAAAAGCGCCGATAGAAAAACAAACCAAGAAAGCCAAAACTGCGGCGAAACAAAAACCCGCATCACCGAAAAAAGGTACCCACAAGAAAAGCTATCGCAGCTTTGTCAGCAGTTTCATATTCCTAATGGTATTAGCAGCGACAGGTCTGGCAGCCTATGATTTTTGGTTGCTGCGCGCACAAGCGCCCGTTAATGCACAGTTAATTAACGTGCAAGGAAGTTTTGAAACACGCATCGCTCAACTAGAACAACAATTACAAGCCACAAAAAACCAGTTATCAACAGAACAGCGAGCAAGTGAAAGCGCGCAGTCGGAACGTGCGGCAATCAATAGCGCCTTGCAAGGCATTAGCGAGAAGCTGGGCCGCAGCACGGTTGCCTGGCGCATGGCGGAAGTGGAATATTTACTCACAGTTGCCAATCATCGATTAACACTGGCGCAGGATAGACAAACCGCCATTGCTGTTTTTGAAACCGCCGACAGTCGACTAAAAGCCATTGCCGATCCCTCCCTACTGAAAGTCCGCAAGACGATCGCCAGCGAAATAAGCGCATTACGCGCAGTACCGAATGTGGATATTCCCGGTATCGCCGTGCAAACCGGTAGCCTCGCAGAGGGCGTTGAACAACTGCCATTGCTGGATAAAAAGCGTTTGGCAGTGGCCACAGAAAAACAGCAGCGAGTCAGTGCGCTTGAATGGCGAGAACTCCCGGCCGCAGTGTGGAAGGATATTAAAAGTCTGGTGCAGGTACGCCGCCATCAACAACCTACGGAACCCTTATTGCCGCCCAAGCAGGCCTGGTTTTTATATCAGAACCTGCAATTAAAACTGGAACAGGCGCGGCTGGCGGTGTTACAGAAAAACACGACTTTGTTCAGGCAATCGCTAAAAGAAGTGTCACACTGGTTGGATAGTTACTTTGACGTGGAGTCACCGGCAGTGATCAACATGCAGGCCACGGTGAAAAAGTTAGCAGATGTTGAATTACAGCCATCGGTGCCGGATGTCAGTGGCTCGCTACGTGAATTGCGTTCGGTGATGAATGCCCGTTCAGCAATACAGGTATCCTTAGCAGACAAGTCGGTGACTAAAAAGGCAACAGCACCGTGAAGATGTTATTCATCAGTCTGGCGACATTGTTTGTCGCAGTACTGGTTGCCCTGTTGGCAATGGAAGACCCTGGTTATGTCTTATTTGCGGTGGGTGAGTGGACGGTGGAAACCACGCTGGCATTAACTATTGTTGTTTTGGTGGTAAGTTCTTTCCTGCTGTATTTTCTTATTCGTGCAGGCGTTAAAGTTTTAGCCGTTCCCGGTGGCCTGCGACACTGGCAACAACAACGCCAAGAACAGAAGGCCATTAAATCACTGACGCAGGGTTTGATTGATCTTGCCGAAGGTCATTGGCAAAGCGCGGAGAAAAAGGTGTTGAAATATGTTGGTTCCAGTGATGCTTCTTTATTGAATTACCTTGCTGCTGCACGGGCGGCACAGGCACAGGGAGCCGATCAACGTCGTGATCACTATCTCAAGTTAGCTCATGAAAATCATCCATCTGCGGATATTGCGGTGGGACTAACGCAGGCCGAATTGCAACTGAATCAAAATCAATTGGAGCAGGCACTTGCCACCTTGCGTCACTTGCATCAACTGGCACCCAAGCATGCTCAGGTATTAAAAGTGTTGGTGCGTGTGTATCAACGCTTGGGTGATTGGGAGCACGTGTTGGAAGTGATCCCATTATTGCGAAAACGAAAAGTGTTAGCCGTTAACGCTATTGATGCGTTGGCGCAGCAAGCACATTTGGCTTTATTGAAAGCAACCAGCACAAGCAATGAATTAGCCGACGTGTGGGCACGCATTCCGAATGCTGTGCAGGCTAAAGAGGTGGTGTTATTAATCTACGCGAGACGTTTGCAAGATTTGGGCGAAAGTAATTTGGTCGAGCCATTGTTGCGTCACGCCCTGCACCGTCATTACAGTGAAGACGTAATGATGTGTTACGGACAAATTGAAAGCGCTGATCCATCGCGTCAATTACAGGTGACGGAGAATTTGTTGAATGAACATGAGCAAGACGCCACGATTTTGCTTACAGCGGGCCGCTTAAGTTTGCGCAATAAGTTGTGGGGCAAGGCGCGTAGTTATCTGGAAGCGAGCATCAATGCCCAGCCTAGCGCGGAGGCATACAACGAGTTGGGTAATTTATTGGAACGGATGAATGAAATGGAAGCGGCGGCAGAATGTTTTCGTGAAGGTCTGCGATTGGTTCCTGGCTGCGAAGAAACAACACCAATTACTATGGAGCCAGCCAACAGTCCGGCAATTGCGCTGTCGAAGCAAATGCTGTTGGAATCAGAGGCACAGGTGCGTGATGCTGTGGTCATTGCAGCCACCTCTACATCAGTCGAAGGCGCAAAGTGACATATTAGACTGAGGCTTATTTGGCCTTAGGCGCCTGAAATTCGAAGGCATCGGAAAAATAGTGATCTTCTAGTAAGCCGTGTTGCTTGAAGGCATCATATCCCGCATGCACCATTACCGGCGGGCCACTGGCATAAATATCAAAGTCACCAAGCCCATTAGGAAAATCATTAATCACCGCATCATGCACGTAGCCCGTACGCACGTCTTTGGCCTGATCCACCGAGGGCTCGGAAAAAACCGGTACAAAGTGAAAGTGCGGTAGATACTTGGCCCATTTCTCAGGCAGCGCATCGAGGTAGAGATCTTTTTGCGCTCGCACACCCCAATACAAATACATGGGTTCTGACAGGCCTTCCGCCAATGCGTGCTCGATGATGCCCTTAATGGGCGCAAAGCCGGTGCCACCAGCCATAAAAATCAATGGACGTTTGGCATCTTCGCGCAAGAAAAAACTGCCGTGTGGCCCCTCGATGCGTAAGATGTCCTTTTCATGCAGCTCATCCATTACATAGCCAGTGAAATCCCCGCCCTCTACGTGGCGTACGTGGAGTTCAATCAGCGCATCATCATGCGGCGCATTGGCCAGTGAAAAGCTACGCTTACGGCCATCAGGCAGGAGGATATCGATGTACTGACCGGCGCGAAATTGCAGACGCTCCGCATCAGGGATTTTGAGAAACAGGCGCACCACATCGTCAGAGAGAAATTCTTTTTTCTGTACTTTGGTGGGTAAAGTTTTGATGTCCAAGGCATCGGCTTCACCGATTTCTTTGACTTTCAGGACCAAGTCAGAAGTGGCTCGTGCCTGACAAAATAGTGCCAAGCCCCGGCTGACATCATCATCACTCAAGGCCGGTGGGAGATTCGTGCCATAATCCACGCTGCCTTCGAGTAGCTTGCCCTTGCATGCACCACAAGCACCGCCGCGACAACCATAGGGAAAAGCATAACCATGGCGCAGTGCTGCATCCAACACGGATTCATCGGGATCAACCTCAAAGCTGTGACCACTGGGCTCAATGCGAACGGTAAAACTCATGAAAATCTCATAAAGGTGTGAAAGGTCAGCAATTATGCGGCAAATACGGGGTTTAAACCACCTATGAAGACTGTGCTTATTGTCGGCTGCGGTGATATTGGTGAGCGTATAGCCGCTTTATGCGCGAAACAAAACCTGCCTGTATTCGGATTGGTTCGCAGCGAAGCAAGTGTGAGTCGCCTGAAACAGGCGGGCATTACACCTATGCAGGCAGGCTTGGCCGATGCGCAGAGTCTGACGGATTTGCCCACGGCCGGTGCGACAATAATCTATCTTGCGCCACCTCCCAGCGAGGGAGACACCGACCCATTGATTCGTTGTTTTCTGGCTGCCATTCCCGGTCAGCAACTGCCGGAAAGACTTGTGTTACTCAGCACCACTGCCGTGTATGGCGACTGTCAGGGTGAGTGGATTGACGAAACCCATCCGGTCAATCCGCAAACTGCACGTGGCCAACGTCGGCTGGATGCGGAGCAAGCGGTGCGTGAGTGGTCAAACAAAACCGGCGTGGCCATTGTGATTCTGCGTGTTGGCGGGATTTATGGCCCCGGTCGTTTACCTATTGCGCGCATAGAAAAAGGCTTGCCTATTTTAAAAGAGAGTGAGTCGCCCTTTACCAATCGGATTCATCAGGATGATCTGGCGCAGGTGTGTGTGGCTGCCGCTGAACGTGGCAGGGCTGGGGAAATTTATAACGTGTCCGATGGGCAGCCATCAACCATGTCGCGTTACTTTAAGGATATTGCACGGGTCTATGATTTGTCGATGCCGCCGGAGGTGAGTTTGGAAGAAGCGCAACAGGTGATGAGTGCAGGGATGTTGTCTTATCTTTCTGAGTCGCGGCGGTTGGATAATTCTAAGATGGTTGAGGGGTTGGGGGTGGTGTTAAAATATCCAATTTTGGAGTCGGGGTTGTCAGCTCGTCAATAATGTCTTTCTGGTTAGGTTAGGTTAGGTTTCATGGTAAAAATAAAACCCACCGTCATCTCCGTATACTTT
>CAZXZI010000089.1:0-11628 GCA_964645165.1 uncultured Ectothiorhodospiraceae bacterium | reverse complement strand
AGTCAGCAGGGGGAATGGCTGCTGCGCATGGAGGATATCGACCCACCTCGTGAGCAAGCTGGCGCTGCCGATGCCATTCTGCGTGCCCTGGAGGCTTATCACTTACAGTGGGACGGTCCGGTGCTTTACCAAAGCACGCGCAATGAGGCCTATGACGCCACTCTGACGCAATTGGCGGAGCAGCATTACAGTTTTCCCTGTTGCTGCAGTCGTAAAACTATTGCGGACAGCGGTAGCCCTGTGTATCCCGGCACTTGCCGAAAAGGACTACCTGAAGGGAAGCTTGCTCGCACGGTGCGTATCCGGGTTGCCGATAAGCAAGATCGCTTCAGCGACACTCTGCAAGGCTCGGTGGTAGCCAGTCTGCAAACCGATGTGGGTGATTTTGTGTTGCGCCGCGCCAATGGGCTTTATGCCTACCATTTGGCCGTGGTGGTGGACGATGCCGCGCAAGGCATCACGCATATCGTGCGCGGCACGGATTTGCTCAATTCCACGCCTCAGCAACGCTATTTGCAGGAGTGCCTCGGCTACCCACACCCACAGTACTGCCATCTGCCTATCGCAGTGAATACACAGGGACAAAAGCTCAGCAAACAAACCTTTGCTAGCGCCATTGATCAGCAAAACCCCGGCCCCACGCTACGCCGCGCACTGTGTTTTCTTGGTCATCCGCCAGGTGCTGAGCTCGACGGTGCCGATCCCGGGCTATTACTGGACTGGGCGCTAGAGGACTGGGATATAAAAAAGGTGTCACACACAGCGGCGATATGCGTCGATACCGTAGACAATTAACGCGAAATATCAAATATGAACACACCTACAGAACAAAACGATGCTTTTCTCAACGCCTTTAACGGCGGACTCTCCAATTTACTGCGCTGGCCGCAACTCGATGCCCTCTGGGCACGCTTGCGGCAACAGCAAGAGGGCAGCTGGTATGCTTACGCCGTGGGTGAAACACCACCTAGCGCGCCACTAAGTGCCGATGAATTGGACACCTTCATCCAAGAAATCGACATCCTGCTGCGACGCGAACATCAAGAGGACTACTGCGGCATTGTTTACGTGGACAAGCCCGAGTCCCCACGGCTGATCAAAATCTACGACCCCAACAATCTTGGCGTCGTTTGCGGCTTCAGCGCCGCCCCACCTCTGCCCGGTTGGGTCTTAAGTCTCGACCCGCCCTGTGACCTGCAAAAAGCCTTGCCCCCATCCGCAAATCGACGCCACTGGTGGCAACGACTCTGGCAGAAAGCAAACTAAGCAAACCCCCTTCATGACCTTCAAGCCTGACAATCTGCTGCCGATAATTGAACAGGCAGGATCTATTGGCGCAGAGTCCATTCGTGTTTTTCATTCGAGTTCTCGGCATGCGTCAGAAATTCGATTAAACCGTGGAATTCCACACACGAATGACTGGCACGCAATACACCCTAAACAGCGAATTTGATTTCTCGCTTATCGCGCTCTCCGCCTTTCTTGCGGTATTCGTGGCCTATGCCTGTATCGAATTCACACGTTGCATTGTTTTAGCGCCAGAGAAAAAACGAAAGCGCTGGATCATCAGTGGCGCCATCATGCTCGGCATTGGTTTATGGGCTGCACAATTGGCCAGCATGAACTCATTAAGGCTGCCAGTAGAAATAAACTACCTTCTTCGGCCCATTATGCTTTCATTGTTGCTGGCAATTTTGAGTGCCGCAGCCATTCTCAATATTAATATTCAACAAAATTTGAGCAGACCCCGGTGGATTTTTGTTTCTATCAGTATCGGCGTGCTAATGACGGCCATGAATCTCATGGGCTTGCAGGCGATCCAGGTTAGCGCACACATAACACAGCACGCCGGACCCATCCTATTATCAACACTGGTAATGATTCTCGCAACGACGTTGGTTTCCAAGCAGGCTTTCGAATTACGTAATAATAAGCCCGAAGCTTCCCTGCACATTCATTTTATTGCGATTTTGGTAGGCGTGAGCGTCGTATCCAGCTACTTACTAGGCATTCACACCTTAACATTTATCACCGCCGCGCCGATCACCAACGAAAATCCCGATAATAATATTTTTGCCTACCAAATACTACTTGTAAGTGCATTTGCAGCATTTCTGTTGTGGGGAGGAATTTTATTTTCACGTTGGCAAGCCAGCGAAGGTGTGAAAATTTCCAGCCAAATTGCAGGACTTGCCTTTGGTTTGGTGTTAGCTACGGCCGGCACTATTAGTGCGGTGGCCTTCACCGCCAGCAAACAAGAATTGACGCGTCAACAACTCGTCTCACACTTAAACAAACTCGATCTGGAAGCCATCCAACTACAAAGTATTATCAATGGATTACTACAAGATGCCTTGGTACTCGCCCATACACCCCCCATTCTGGGAATCATGCGAGCACAACAAAACAATGGCATTGATAAGCAGGATGGTTCATCCGAGATCGTTTGGCATAACCGGCTTACCGCAATTTTTAATGGCTTCTTATTATCGAAACCTGCCTATCTTCGCGCAGGTTATATTGGGGCAGCCAAGAATGGTGCTGAAATAGTCTCGGTCACCCGATCAGGGGCATCGCTACTTAGCGCCCCAAATAAAACACTCACCAAAGCTGTGAAAGAAGTTATTTTTAAACGTGCAAAAGTAAAGGAGAACTATCAAGCCTTCTTATCCAACATCACGCAAAGCGATGCAGGGCAAGCCGTACTGTATGCCAGCGTTCCTATTAGAGATGCGCAGGAAAAACTCTTCGGCATTATCGTTATCAAGCTTGATTTATTTCTAGTCTTAAACACTACTTTACAAAAAATGGATGCGGCGCACTACATGGCTAATCCTGAAGGACATATTATCTTCGGTAAAAATAAAGACCAGGTCTTGCCAACTGCGCCCATTAGAAATACTGACATCAAAGACATCTATCCCGTATTAAGAAAGATCATTGATAATTCGGATAAGATCAGCGGCAATATATCCTTCAATGAAAATAACGAGCATCTTTTCTTAAACTATCGAAAGATAAAATTGGACCCGGAACAAAACGAATATTACCTGCGTGTCACAAGCACACCTTATAAAAATATCTCAAATCATGTGCTTCCGGTGCTCACAAAATTTTCTACCGTCGTTTTGATTTTGATTGGCCTATCAGCAGCCCTGGCCTCATTTCTTTCCCGATTGATCACCAAACCCCTTAAACAAATGACGTTAGCAACACAACAATTTGCCAACGGCGAGACGACGAAACTCCCCGCATCGGCGGGTGGCGAATTCGGTATTTTAGCCCGTGCCTTTGAGGATATGATTAACAAAGTGGATGAACGTGGAAAGGCAATAATTCAGAGTGAGGCCTTTGTCCGAAACATTGTCGATTCCGCCGCCGACGGCCTCATTACTGTTGATGAGAGCGGTATCGTTATTTCTTTCAATCTTTCTGCGCAAGCTATTTTTGGCTATTCCGAAAAAGAAGTCATCGGCAACAACATTACAATGCTTATGCCTCAACGATTTCGAACCACGCATGGAGAAAAACTGAAAAAATATATGGCCACGCCGGTCGGAAAAGAAAAAATACTACGGGTAAATGTCATCGGACTGCGTAAAAACAAAGAAGAATTCCCTATTGAATTTTCTGTAAGCCGTGCCAGTTCCACGCAAAGTCCATTATTCATCGGCATTATTCGAGACACCACCATCAGCGAAAAATCTGCCGTCAATATGCGTCTGATGAACAAGGTTTTGAAAAGCACACCAGAAGGCATCGTGATTACTGATGCAAACGGCATTATTGTAAGAACCAATCCGGCGTTTGAAGAAATTACCGGTTTTAGTGAAGATGAAGCCATCGGTAAAACGCCCAGCCTTTTAAAGTCTGGACGGCACAATGCAGATTTCTTCAAACACATGTGGCGATCCATCGTTGAGCAGGGCATTTGGCAGGGAGAAATTTGGGATAAGCGAAAAAACGGGGATATTTATCCCAAGTGGCTCAATATCAGCACCATCAAAAATGATGAACAGGTAACTACTCATTACGTGGGACTCTTTTCCGACATCACAGAACGTAAGGAGGTTGAAAAAAAACTGGAGCGCCTCGCCCATTATGATGCATTAACTGGCCTACCTAATCGCGCACTGTTTCACGATCGATTACTGCATTCACTGGAGTTCGCTCGCCGCTCTGATAAAGGCCTGGCGGTAATGATGCTCGACCTGGATCGGTTTAAGGTGATTAACGATACGCTCGGTCATGACATCGGTGATTTATTATTAGTGGAAGCCGCGAAATGCTTACAGAAATGTCTTCGTAAAGTGGATACGGTCGCACGCATGGGTGGTGATGAATTCATCATAATACTTTCTGATCTTACTGATACCAATGATGCTATTCAGCTTGCCAAGGTCATTATTAATGCCCTGTCCAAACCCTTTTCATTATCTGGACATGAATGCTTCGTCGGCGTAAGCATCGGCATCAGTTCTTATCCAGACGATGGAAATAACCCAAAAACACTCGCTAAGAACGCGGACACCGCCATGTATCGCGCCAAGGAAATGGGGCGCAATACCTACCAACTATTTAATGCCGACATGAGCAGGAGAAATACTGAACGATTGGAACTTGAAACCAAACTTCGTTCTGCTTTACGAAACAATGAACTTGATCTTTATTATCAACCACAAATTGATTTATGTAGTGGGCAGATCTCTGGTATGGAGGCGTTACTGCGTTGGCAGCATCACGAACTTGGTATGATTCCACCCAGTGTTTTTATTCCCATTGCGGAGGATTCGGGGCTTATTTCAGAAATTGGACTTTGGATTCTGCACACCATAAGCCAGCAGTACAAAAGCTGGGCTGAAGCCGGGTTGTCGAGCATGTCAATCATGCTTAACTTATCTGCCCAGCAGGTTTTTCAATCTCGTCTTGTTGATGAGCTACATGAATTACTTGATGCGTCAAATATGCCCGCAGAAAAGCTCATCCTTGAAATTTCCGAAAGTGCCTTGCTGGATCTGCCTCCACATGCCATCAATACCTTAGAAAAATTATCTGCTCTCGGAGTACAACTTGCCATTGACGATTTTGGCACCAGTTATTCATCCATGGGGCAATTAAAAAACATGCCCATTCAAATTATTAAAATTGACCAATCTTTCATTCAAAATATCAGCAATGGCAGCAACAGTGAAGAAATCATCAAAGCAATTATTGCGATGGCACGTAATTTACATTTACGGGTTGTCGCCGAAGGTGTGGAAACCATGGAACAATTGGCATTCTTGAAATTACAAGGCTGTGATGCCATGCAGGGCTATCTTTATGGCCCGCCACTTCCCCTCACAGCTATTAGTCAAATGCTGAAAAATGGTATTTCACCCTTGCTGTTCGGCTCCCCCATTCCAGACAAGCCATAGCCCATTCAGCCGTTTGTTCTACGGCATCGGCATGGATGCACACCCGCCGCTGCCCTGTTAATATGCAGCAGAACCTATTCTAATAGTCATCAAATGATGGGCAGTAACCACACTGCTGTTACGCACGTGCTACGGGGAGACACCATGGAAGAAAATATCCAATCCACTTTGCAGGAAGACCGCCTGTTTCCGCCTTCCGCTGACTTTGCCAACAAGGCACACATCAAAAGTCGTGCTGAACTGGATGCCCTGTATGCCAAGGCCGAAGCCGATCACGAGGGCTTCTGGGCGGAATTGGCACGCAATGAACTGGATTGGCAAACACCCTTCACTTCCGTGTTGGATGAAAGCAATGCGCCGCATTATCAATGGTTCAACGATGGCAAACTCAACCTCTCGTACAACTGCCTGGATCGTCACCTGGCCGAACGGGGTAACAAAACCGCCATCGTGTTTGAAGGCGAGCAGGGCGAAACCCGGCACATCAGTTATGCAGAGCTGCACCGCGATGTATGCCAATTTG
The DNA here is from genome assembly GCA_964645165.1 of uncultured Ectothiorhodospiraceae bacterium. GTDB lineage: Bacteria > Pseudomonadota > Gammaproteobacteria > SZUA-152 > SZUA-152 > SZUA-152. The sequence goes on along the minus strand of CAZXZI010000089.1, from coordinate 5,688 downwards.
CCAATGGACTGAAATCACTGGGTGTTGGCCTGGGCGACCGGGTGGTTTTGTACATGCCCATGACACCGGAGGCCGTGGTCGCCATGCAGGCCTGCGCCCGCATCGGTGCGACTCATTCCGTGGTGTTTGGCGGCTTTTCCGCAGAATCACTCAAAGACCGCATCGAAAATGCCGGGGCGAAAATTGTCATCACCGCTGACGGTGCCCACCGTGGCGGCAAAATCATTGAACTGAAATCCGCGACCGATGAAGCCGTCGACAACGGCTGCGACAGCATCGAGAAGGTCATCGTGCTCAAGCGTACCGGCCATGACATCAACTTTACCGACACACGTGACATCTGGTGGCATGAGCTCGTCGACGGCCAGACTGAAACCTGCGAGCCCGTCTGGGTGGGAAGCGAACACCCGCTGTTCCTGCTCTATACCTCCGGCTCCACCGGCAAACCGAAAGGCATCCAGCATTCCACCGGTGGCTACCTGCTCAACGCCATCGTTACCATGAAGTGGGTGTTCGACATCAACGATGACGACATCTTCTGGTGCACCGCCGATGTAGGCTGGATCACCGGACACACCTACGTGGCCTTCGGCCCGCTGGCCTGTGGCGCCACCATGCTGATGTACGAAGGCGCGCCCACGGTACCGGACGCCGGCCGTTTCTGGAAAATCTGCCAGGATCACAGGGTCAGCATTTTTTACACCGCCCCCACTGCGATTCGCGCGCTGATGAAGGCCGGCGACCATATCCCAGATCAGTACGACCTGAGTAGCCTGCGCCTGCTGGGTACCGTAGGCGAACCCATCAATCCCGAAGCCTGGATGTGGTACCACACCGTCATCGGCGGCGAGCGCTGCCCCATCGTCGACACCTGGTGGCAGACTGAGACCGGCGCGCATATGCTCGCCCCCATACCAGGCGCGGTGGCCGCCAAACCTGGCTCCTGCACCCTCGCTCTGCCCGGCATCGCGGCAGATATCGTCGATGCCAACGGCGACTCCATCACCGAACCCAACCAGGGCGGCATGCTGGTGATCCGCAAGCCCTGGCCATCGATGATCCGCACCGTGTGGGGTGATGAACAACGTTACTACGACACCTACTGGAAAATGTTCGACGGCAAGCTCTACCTGGCCGGTGACAACGCCCGCCGTGACAAAGATGGCTATTTCTGGATCATGGGTCGCATTGACGACGTGCTCAACGTCTCCGGCCACCGTCTCGGCACCATGGAAGTGGAATCTGCACTGGTGGCGCATCCGCTGGTGGCCGAAGCCGCTGTAGTGGGCCGACCCCACGATATCAAAGGCGAAAGCATCTTTGCCTTTGTGGTACTGCGCGGCGAACGTCCCAAGGATGGTATCGACGAGGAGCTGAGCAAAGAATTGCGCGACTGGGTCGGCAAGCAGATCGGCCCCATCGCCAAGCCAGACGATATCCGCTACTCAGACAATCTGCCCAAAACCCGCTCCGGCAAAATCATGCGCCGCTTGTTGCGCACCATCGCTGCTGGCGAAGAAATCACCCAGGACATCTCCACCCTAGAAAACGAGGCCATTGTTCTGCAGCTACAAGGTAAAGCCTAAAATCAGCATAAGGCCGGGCATTTCTTAGCCCGGCCGCCTGCTCACCCTCTTCGCAACCTATCCCGCTGTTTCCCATAACAAGCTCCGAAACCCCCACACTGCTATCCCATTAACACCATAATCGTCATACCGACGCGCGACCGATGTCTCAAATACGTTGCAAATGGTAGCAAGACTCGCTTCAAGTTAACGGGGCAATGAAATCCCCTACAAAAAACTCGTGAAAATATCGGCCTCGATCTCAAAATAGTACTTCCAGACTAAAGATATACACCTGCTTGCCGATTTCCCTGATGACGAAAAATGCCTGCCATTCTGGCAAATGCAAGGCAGCGGACGATTTCATAGCTGCAACAACCAATATGCGCCATACACATGAGACTGCTAGATTAAAAATGTAGCCAGCTTACTAAAGGTAGCTCAGAAGAACTGAATCAATAAAAATATGAATCCGCACGCTACAAAAACCCGTACCAAAGCTATTGTGACTTTGGGGTTTTCCGCCATCCTCGTGTCATTCGTGGTGTTGCTGGGCTTGTGGGTCAGCAATGTTTTTAACAATGAAAGAATCCTCAAGAACATTGCCGACGCCCAATTAGAAACCCGGCAAATATCAGTGATGCGTAACGCGGCATTACGTCGAGCTATTGCGCTGCATCGCATGGGCATCATGGACGACCCCTTCGACCAGGAAGAAGAAGAACGGCGTTTTCGCATTCTCGGCGGTACCTTCCTGGCGGAACAGGAAAAAGTGTTATCACACCCAAAAATTGGTAAGGAAAAACTAGCCTGGGATGCCGTTCGCAAAACCTTGAATAAAGGTGGCCGTGCGCAAAATCAAGTGTTGGCAATGATTCTGAATGAAGATATTGACAAGGCAAATAAATTATTACTCGACGAAGTTGTGCCGACTCAGGATATTTTTGTGGGCGAAATTTCCGGCATCCTGGATACCCAACGTGAAAATGTTGAAAGTAAAATTGCCGAAGTCACCCACCGAAATCGTACGACTTATTGGCTCATCGGCCTGTTTGGCAGCGTCGCATTTATTCTGGGAATTTTCATCATCTATATCATTCGGCGCACCGAAAAAACCGAAGAAGCCTTACTTGAACAGGGGAACCGTGTTCGAGAACTTTATAAAGTTTCTTCAATGGCAGGACTAGATATTGATTCCCAGATCAATGAAATGCTCGCTTTAGGTTGCCGATTACTCGAGTTAGAAATTGCCAAGGTTTGCCGCATCGACATAAGTGAAGACACAAATACATTTCTATTTACACTCGCACCAAAAGAATATGGTTTGAAAGTCGGCACATCGTTACCTTTACACAAAACTTTTTGTAGTGTTACTTTTTCAGCCGATGAGGCAGTGGCAATCAACAACACGGTAGCATCCACACATGCTGACTCACCCTATTATGAGTTTTCACAACTAGAATCGTACATCGCAACCACTGTATCGGTGCATGGCAAAAAATATGGTACCGTGAATTTTTCCAGCCGCTTCCCCCGAAAGGCTCCTTATACCAGCACGGATAAAGATCTTGTAAACTTGATTGGTAGTTGGATTGGCCTCGCGCTAGAACGCCAATTTTCACAAGAAGAGCTTTATACTGCAAAAGAGCATGCTGAGGCTGCAAACCAAACAAAAAGCGCCTTCCTGGCAAACATGAGTCACGAACTGCGAACGCCATTAAATGCAATCATCGGCTATAGCGAGCTGTTAATTGAAGACGTATCCGACACAAAGAATCACACCATTACTACAGACCTGTTAAACATTTCTACTTCCGGGCATCATTTGTTAACGCTTATCAACGACATACTGGATCTATCAAAAATTGAAGCAGGGAAGATGGAGCTTGTAATTCAAAAAACAGAAATATCGCCACTCATTGGCGAAATGATTGACACTTTCCGGCCGAGCCTGAAGAAAAACAACGATGAATTAAAGATCGAACAGGATGATAGCTTAGGTTATGTCATGGTTGACCCGACACGGTTAAAACAAGTTTTGCTGAACTTATTTAGTAATGCCGTCAAATTCACGGAAAATGGCGTCATTACCATTTACGTCCGCAAAATTAACCGTCACGAAAAATCATGGGTTGTTATCCAGGTCGCTGACACCGGTATCGGCATATCCGAAGAAGATATATCTCACCTCTTCCAGCCCTTCCGTCAAGCTAATACAAACACGTCAACAAAATACGGTGGAACCGGATTGGGACTTGCGATTAGCCGGCGCATATGTCGAATGATGGGAGGCGATATCAGCGCCGAAAGCGAAAAAGGGAAGGGTTCAACATTTACTATCTGGCTTCCAGTCGATTCAGGCGACGATACGCCTGCTGAATAAGATCCAAAGCAACAAACCTAGTAGGTAGCACCATTCCATTTACTGAACGGCGGGTGAAATTTAACTGTGACTAACATTAAGCGTCATTCACACAACGGAAACCCACATCCTCACTTTCCATTTCAGGTTCGGCAAACTGACGCGTAGCCGCCCGGAAAAAATAACTGATTGCATAATGCCCTACGCCGCCGCCACCACCACGGATAACGCGATTAGTTTTCCCGAAGGCCTTTGCCTGGTATGTGGAACCTTCATACGGTGCATACCAGTCGGCCACCCACTCCCAAACATTGCCTGACATATCAAACGCGCCATAGGGTGATTTGTTTTTTGGGTAGACACCCACCGGCGCCATGCCTTCATCCCATTCGCCATCATCACCCGTGTTCGTAATTTTAGGATCCCATTGATTACCCCAGGGATATTCGAGGCCATTCGGGCCACGTGCTGCTTTTTCCCATTCAGCCTCACCGGGTAAGCGCGCCCCCCGCCATTCACAATATTCCTTGGCGGCGAACCAGTTAACGCCTGCCACCGGAAAATTATCTTGCGCCTGCTGCACTTTCAACATTGCAGACAGAAGTGCCGTTTTGTCCATTTTCCGTGTGTCCATATCAACCGCAAACACATCAAGTGCCATCTTTCGTAACTTTTCAACATCCAGCATCTTTAATTGGTCTTCGCTGATCGCGTAACCATTGCTCATCCAGATATAGGGCAACATGCGTCCCGCACTAAAAATGTACGTCTTGAATTGTTTGTTCGTGACTTCAAAAGCATCAATCTTAAATGCATCAAGATGCACTTTTTTCTGTGGATGCTCATCAACAAATAACGGCGCGGGAAATCCATATTGCTGGCGCATAGCCAAATCATCTTCACGATTACTGCCACGAATAAAATCACCCGCAGGCACCAGCACCTGTTCCGTTTTGACACTCACTGCCTTTTGACTGGCAAGTGTGGGATCAGTACTTTTATTATTCGTATCACAACCCACCAGCAACAACATTACCGCCAAAGGAATCGGGAAATAATTCTTCACATCAGACATTCTTTTCTCTATCCCTATTTATTTTTTATCTGCATCTTTCGCGCACCGAAAACCAAAACTATCGTTCTTTACTTTTTTAGCAAAAAAAGAGCGGTTAAACACCGGTGCTGAGATGCCACATTTATAAAATGAGCAATCAAACCACGAACCTCCCTTCAAGGTTTTATACCGTTCGCCGTAACTTTCTGATGGGGTTTTATTTCCGGGATAGGGTTTATACCAAGACGCCGTCCATTCCCAAACATTGCCCGACAAATCGTACACACCAAAAGGACTCTTACCAGCCTCAAATGCACCTACCGGCGTGGTGTCCCCAAACTGACCAATTTCCTGCCAGCGTACCGGTGTGTTGGCAGCATCCGTTGAAAACTCATCGCCCCAGGGGAACATGCGATCATCCGTACCCCGAGCTGCTTTTTCCCATTCTGCATCCGTGGGTAGGCGCTTACCCGCCCATTGACAATAATCATTAGCATTATCTCAGGTCACGTACACCTCGGGGTGATCCGATTTGTCGGTTGTAAATGTGCGGTTACGCCAGTGGTGCGGTGATCGTCTATGGGTGTCGTCATTGAACTTGTTATAGTGTATGTTCGTCACTTCATAGTGATCAATATATTATTCGGTTAGTATCTTTGTATGTGTTGGATCTATTGTGGATTATCTTGGACCCACCCCCCCCTATT
>CAZXZI010000088.1:0-11685 GCA_964645165.1 uncultured Ectothiorhodospiraceae bacterium | reverse complement strand
GGGGAGCTATCTGGCGGAGCGCATTACCCGTAACCGCGTGAACGATCTCAAACCTTACATAGCGTTGGAAGCCATTATTGGATTGTCGGGATTAGTGCTGCTGCCTATTTTGTTGAACCTCGATGCGTTCATGGCGGCGACTCCGGCTTTGGGTGCAACTATCCCGATGAAGTTCGCGGTGACCACGGCATTGCTGTTAGTTCCCACGGTGTGCATGGGTGCCACTTTCCCAGTAATGGCCTCAATATTGATTCGCCGTAAAAATGAAGTGGGTGTTCGCGTCAGCCAGCTATACAGTTTGAACACGGCAGGTGCAGTGTTGGGCGCCGCGCTGGCCGGCTTCTTTTTTGTGCCGCACTGGGGGCTAGACGGCGCTATTTATATTGCGTTTAGCATTAATCTGCTGATCGTGGTGTTGGCGCTCTACCTGAATAAGAAGATTGAACTGCCGCCCATCGAAGCGGTGACGCCTGTTGAGGGGCAGGCAGGTTCGGCTTTGTTGGCCGAAGAAGCACCCTTGCGTGGTCGTGCCTTGATGGTGTTGTTTGCGACCGGCCTGGTGGCCATTGCCACGGAAGTGGGTTGGACCAAGTATCTGTCGATTTTCACCGGAACCACCATTTATGGTTTTGCGGCGATCCTTACCATATTTTTGACTGGAATTGCCGTCGGTTCCTGGGCGATTAAGTCACATTTGGAGCGCATGCAGCGACCGGAATTGTGGATGGCTTTTGGCCTGGTGCTGCTGGGTGGATCGTTATTATTGACGCGTGCGGGGCTTACCTGGATTCCACCCATCTACCAAGCTATCAATCACTTCCCCGTGGAGCCGTGGTTAAAACACGGCGTGAAATACGCGTTTGTGTTTGTGCTGTTATTTTCGCCAACCTTTTTGTTCGGTGCGCTGTTCCCGCTTAATCTGCGTCTTTATTGCGGCAACTTGCAGGGCGTTCGCGCACGCATTGGTAAGGCTTACGCGGTGAATACCGTGGCGAGTATTTTTGGTTCGGTGATGGCTGGGTTCTGGATTATTCCGGACTACGGTACCGATGTTTTGCTCACCGTTATGGCGATGATTCTGTTGGTACTACCATTTTTGTTTGTGCCTGCGCTGCGTACGCAGACGGCACGAATGGCCATCGCGTCACTCGCCGTGTTGGCATTGCTAGGTAATTGGGTGTTGCCGCATCTCAGTTACAAAGAGCTGATCAGCTCAGTGCAGTATGATGAAGATGCTCTTGCGGGCAAAGAGCCAACGTACTTGTTTTTGAAAGAGGGCAAGGCCGGGGTGATCAGCATGGTGACCTATGATGATCGTCACGTGAAGTTACAAAATAACGGCTTGAATGAATCGTTTATTGACCTTGAAGATGAAAACAATGTGCTGCTAGTAGAAGGTCTACTGGGCTTAGTGCCGTACATGTTGCATGACAATGCCAAGTCTGCTTTTGTGGTGGGCTTTGGCGGCGGCATCACCACCAAGGCCTTGACCTTCACCAAGTTGGAATCCATTCGTGTTGTGGAATTAGAGCCAGCGGTAATTGAAGCCGGACGCGCAATTGTGGGTGGAAAGATTCCAGCGTTGCAGGATCCACGGGTGACACTTACGCTAAACGATGCGCGCAATACGTTGTTAACCGAAAGTATGAAATACGACATTATCGCCGCGCAGCCGTCACATCCCTGGTTGGCGCGCGCCTCCAATGTGTTCACTAAAGATTTCTTTGAGTTAATCAAATCACGGCTTAACGAAGGTGGCATTTATGGCCAGTGGGTGAATTTGTTTCACATGGATGCCACAACCTTGAAATCGCTGTTGCGCGCCTTTTACGAAGTGTTCCCGCAAGGCATGACCTTCGCGAATCTTGATACCGGCGACTTCATGATGTACGGCTCGAACAAGCCGATTATCTTTGACTTTGCCAGGATTCAAAAACATTTAGAGGAACCAAGAATTAAAGCGGCGCTAAATTATCATCAGATTTATTACGCCAAAGATTTGATGTGGTATTTCGCGCTTTCGCGTGAAGAGGCCTTGGCCGCTTCCCAGGATGTGCCGGCTAACACGGACACCAATATTCTCTCGGAGGTACGGTTGTCCGCCCTTGATGGCGATCCCAAAGGGAAGGAGAGTCCCTATGAATTTTTAAAGGCTCACTACCATTTTAATGTGCGGCCATATTTTGCAGATGATGTGGTAGATCGCATTTACGAACTAGGCACGTATTACCTGTCTCGCTGGAATGAAATGGACATGGCGCAGGATGCGGCGGATCAGTTGCGCGAACTCGACCCGGTAAAAGCGCACGGTATCGAGTACGAAAAACTCTGGCATCAGTTTGAATTCGATGAGGCAGATGTCTTGTTCGGAAAGTATGAGCAGTGGCCGGATCGCACGTACATGCAACAGGGGTTGTCATTGGCGGATCGGCACCGTTTTGATGAGGCCGCAGCCTTGGTGCCAAGAATGAAACTTGAGGGCTTGAGACGCACTCTGCATGCGCGCCTGTTATTTGAAGAGGAGCGTTTTGACGAGCTAGTCGCCTTGGATGCCAAATACGATGCAGAGAAATTGTGGCGCTTGTCAGCGCTGGCGCGAACCGATTTAATTGGCGCGGGTACGGCGCTACATGCACTGGTGCAGCGGGTCTCTCCCGGCCTGCCGCAAATGCGCGTCCTGGTTGCTTATTACGGTAAGATAAATGATACGCAGCAACTGGATCGGATGGCACGGCGGATCGTCAAACGACAGGATAAAAAGATTGAACGCATTCGTGGCTTGTTGGATGAGGCAGTGAAAAATGCCAAAGTCGGACGTGCGCAGGCGCTTTTGAAACGCCTGGACAAGCTCAATCCGGAAGAAAGCTATGAGCTGAAGAAATTGCGTGGCAAAGTAAGCAAGCTAGCGAAAAATAGTGCGTGAGGGTGAAAGTGCGGGCAGAAAATTTACGCGGCTTGGCTACATTGTTAATAGGGTGCTCACGATATTTTGTGGGCTGGGAGGGGTGAGATGAATAATTATCAACATATTATGTGTGCAGTGGATTTAAGTGCAGAAAATGTTGCCGTGTTTTCACGCGCGATAGAGTTGGCGGAGCATTACCAGGCTAAGTTCACGCTGATGCATGTAGTGGAATATATTCCTATCGATTTGGCCAACGAGTTGGTCTTGCCGCAGCAGCAGGAAATTGAGCAGCAGTTGGTGGCTCAGGCAAAAAAAGTGCTGACGGGCTTGGCGGGGCAGTCAGCACGAGTGGAAGTAAACATAACGATTGTGCAAGGCTCGGTTAAGTCGAGCATTATCGAGTCTGCAGAAAATGATCAAATAGACTTGATCGTCGTTGGACGACACGGGCGTCATGGATTGTCTCGCCTGCTGGGTTCGGTGGCCAATGCCGTTTTGCATCATGCGCCCTGTGATATTTTGACCGTGCATATTGGCGACTAATGACAGCCAGGGTCGCCACATTTTTGGCGCGCTAGCACGGGGCGATTTGCGGAATAAAGTAGGTTATTGCGTTGCTGTCTGCACCAATGTAATGCGGTGCTTATGTGCGCAAATAATTCCCGAGCTTTTTTCTTAGAATTGCGTTGACAGGTCTGCGGGGATTGGTCTAGCATCAAGCGCCATAGATAAAACTGATAATTCATATTGTTAGATTAATAATAATATTCTGATATACGGTTGATGTAGAAAATAATAAAAAGATACGTTACGGTCGATAGTAATGATGTCTGTTAGAAGTATTCAGTAATCGTTAGCGGTTCATAAAGAAACAGCAGCGATAACGATGATAGGTCAATGAGAGTGGCCTGTTGAAAAATAACAAGTGGGCACGACCCACAAAGAATTGAGGGAGAACAAGCAGCTGCTTCAGCTGGCTTGATTTAGCAGAAATCTAAATTTTCCATATTATGGCGAAAGCTATATGAAAGTGCCTTGCTGGTAGTTTTTTCTGGCGGGCGGGATGTTTTTCGTGTTTGAACTCATTGGCTTTTTGACGACGGTAAGTGAGAACGGAAAGTTGAACGATTAATAGTTGAACAATACTGAACCCGTGTTAAATAACAACAAAACGTATCGAGGGAAGAAATGTCAGTGAAGAACCATTTGATCAATCCGGGCGCAGGTGTTGCCAGGGCTGGACTTGCCGGGATGCTGTTTCTGGCAATGTTGCTGATGTCCTCCATGGCGATGGCCACCAAATACGATGTGATTCCACCTGTAGGCACGCACGATGGTGAAGATGTGCAGCAGCCTATTGAGTTTCCGCATATTATTCACGTTAAGGATAATGGCATTAACTGCATGTACTGCCATACCTACGCACGTCGCAGCAAAGTGGCGGGCATTCCTCCTACCAGCAAGTGTATGGGTTGTCATAAGGTGATTGCCACCGACAAGCCGCGCATCCAAAAGCTGACTAAGTACTGGAATGACAAAAAGCCTCCTATCTGGAAAAAAGTCCATGACGTGCCGGACTTCGTGCATTTTACCCACGAAAAGCATTTGAAGACCCTGGTGTTTGATCGCGAGTTCCCCGTGGAAAATGTCAAAGAGGTGTGCGCGTTTTGTCATGGCGAACTGGAAAACATGACGGTGGCCCACAAAGTGAAGCCGCTCAACATGGGTTTCTGTGTGGGTTGTCATATCAAGAACAAAGCGCTTGGTGCGCCGGGTGATTGTTGGAAGTGTCATAAATAATTGGCAATCGCTGATTGTTGATCTGATTCAATAGAGTGGAATAACGATTATGAGTGGAACTATGAGCGGAAAAATGAACCGTAGAAGTTTCCTGAAAGTGATGGGCTGGAGTAGCGCGGGTGCGACCCTGGCGGGTTGTGATTTGCCGTCCACCGTGACTTTGGAAGAAGGTAAAGAGGATGTGGTGTCCTATCTCATGCCTGAGGAATATGTCATTCCGGGTGTGGGTGTTTGGTACGCTTCAACCTGCACACAATGCACGGCAGGTTGCGGTATTCATGGCCGAGTGCGCGAAGGTCGTGTGCTGAAGCTGGAAGGCAACCCCGACACGACAGTAAACAACGGCAAGCTGTGCATGATGGGTCAGGCCGGTGTGCAGGGACATTACAATCCAGATCGTGTGACCACACCGATGATGCGCAGTGGCGGTACGCTGACTCCGGTCAGCTGGGACAAGGCGCTGGCAACATTAGAAGAAAAACTGGGTGCTGTGAGTGGCGACCGTTTTGCCTGGTTTACGGGCACCGTGAGCGGACATCAGTCGACACTGCTGGCGAACCACCTTGGCGCCATGGGTTCAAAAACCCATTACCTGCATGAAGTGGTGAACAACGCCGTTTCCCGCGCCGTGAATCAGGACATGTTGGGCGAAGCCAATCCGCGTCTGCGTCTCGACAAGGCGAAAATGATTGTTTCTTTTGGAGCCGATTTCATGGGCGGCGCCAGTCAGTCACCGGTGCAGTATGCGGGCCAATACGCCAAGTTCCGTACCAACAAAGATCGCGGCCTGCTGGTACAGGTTGAATCCAAAATGTCCCTCACTGGAGGTAGTGCCGATTTGTGGTTGGCCATCAAGCCGGGCACAGAAATGGTGCTGGCCTTGGGCATGGCGAACTTGTTGCTGAATAAAATCAAGGTGAGTGACGCGGGTATCCCATCGGACGTTCGCAAGCTGATCAATGATTACGGCATCACCAAGGTGGCGCAGATTACAGGTATTGCTGGTGATCGTATTCAACGCGTGACTCAACTGCTGAGTGAACGTTCTCCGAGCTTGATATTGGCTGGTGCAAATGTTGAAGGTCAGGCGCAGGGCTATGAAACAACTGCCGCGATCATGATGCTCAATCACATTCTCGGTAATGTGGGCAAGACTATCGAGTCGACCGGCAATTTTCCCTTCCCGCAATTGATGGCCAAACAGGGTGGTACTGCAGATTTGCTGGCCTTTGCTGAAGCAGCCAAGGCGAAGAAGTTGGACGCGGTCATTTTTTACGGTAGCAACCCGGTTTATAGTGCGCCAAAAAGTCTGGGGCTGGATGAAGGACTAGCCAATGTGGGCTTCAAAGTGGCCATTTCACAATTCCCTGATGAAACAACAATGGCGGCAGACTTGGTGTTGCCTGTTGATTCCTATTTGGAGGACTGGGGGACGCAAGTGCCAGCGAACCAAGCCGAAGGCAGTGCCATTCACGTTCAACAGCCGTTGATGCAAAAACTCAATCCGGAAACCAAAGGCTTTGGCGATATCCTTTTGAGTCTGCTCAAGCAACGCAAGAAAACCGAATACGGTCAGTTTGAAGATTACTACGCGTATCTGCGCAATGCCTTTGCAGCCATGCCTTCCGCCGTCAAAAATAATGCGAAGAATAATAATGAGTTTTGGAATACGGCGCTACAAACAGGCTTGATCAAAGTGGATCCCGGCCAAAAGGGTTTGCAGTCAACCGTCGTCTCATTTGCAGCACCTGCTGCGAACGAAGGCGATGGCTTGACCTTGCTGCCGACGCCGCGTTTGGGTCTGTTTGATGGTCGGCATGCGAATCTGCCTTGGCTGCAGGAAGCCCCGGATCAGATTGCTAAAGTGGTGTGGGATTCATGGGCTGAAATGCACCCCAGCACGGCGGCAAAACTTGGCATCAATAATCTTGATTTGGTGGATGTTAGTTCTGAGCAAGGTTCCATCAAGGTGCGAGTGGTATTGCAAAAAGGCATGCATGCCGATGCCATAGCCATCCCGCTAGGTCAGGGCCATGAAGCGCATGGGCGTTATGCTAAAGGGCTGGGCGAAAATCCGCTGAAAATTCTTGACGCAACAACAGACGGGAAAACCGGTGAGCTGGCCATGTACAGTACGCGCGTAACGGCAAAGAGCGTGGGTCCTGCGGATGCGATTTCTATCGTGCGCATGGGTACGGGATCTGGCGACAGTCAGGCTGGACGTAAGCTGGTGGCAACGGTATCGCTTGAACAAGTTCGTCGTACGGAGGGGTCTTAATCATGTCCTTGGACAATATTCTTAATCATTGGTCAGACTATCGTAAGGATAATGAAGCGAATGGTTTCCATGATGCAAATGGCAACCACCCCTACGAACATCGTTGGGCGATGGCGATTAATTTGGATTTGTGTATTGGCTGCAATGCGTGTTCTACAGCATGTTATGCCGAGAATAACCTTGCTGTAGTTGGCAAGAAGAAATTTGAAAAAGGCCAGGCAATGCATTGGATGCGCATTGAACGATATTGGGATCAACAGGAATTGGAACATCCAGACCAGGGTGCCAGTTTCTTACCGATGATGTGTCAGCAATGTGGTGCGGCTACCTGTGAGCCAGTGTGCCCAGTTGCAGCCACCTATCACACACCGGATGGTTTGAATGCACAGGTTTATAACCGTTGCATCGGTTCCCGCTACTGCTCCAATAACTGTCCGTTCCGTGTGCGCTACTTCAACTTCTATTCTTACTATGAATCATCCTGGCCTGAGCCCATGAACCAACAACTGAATCCAGATCTGTCGGTGCGTGACAAGGGTGTAATGGAAAAATGTACTTTCTGCGTGCAACGTATTCGTGTCGTTAAAGACAAAGCCTTTATGGAAGACCGAAAGGTGCAGGATGGTGAAATGGTGCCTGCATGCGCACAATCTTGCCCAACGTCGGCCATCGTATTCGGCGATACCATGGATGAAGGCAGTAAAGTGAACAAGCTTTGGAAAAGGTACCAGGTCGAGCGTGGCGTTTTCCAAAAAACCAAGCATGCCAAGAAAGATGCCGACTTACGGGGATATCGTATTTTTGAAGAGTTAAATGTGGATCCTTCGGTGATGTACCTCGAACGTGTGCGCGAAGACATTTGACACAGTTATTGCGCTGATGTTGTAAAACAAAAGACTTTTAAGCAGAGCCGTCAATAAAAATGAAGGTGATATAACAATGACGATGGTCACAGAAAAAGATATTAACGAGCAAATTGCGTGGGCCAAGATCAACACGGATGTGTTGAAGAGTATGGAAAACCCACGCCCTGCTTATTGGGTAGCATTGGCGGTGTGTGTCGCCATGTTATCGTGCGCCGTTTTCGCGGAGTACATTCAGTACACCACAGGTATGGGTACGGCCAATCTGAATAATCCACATATGTGGGATATGTATATTGCCGCTTTCGTATTCTGGATCGGCATGAGTCACTCCGGCACATTACTGTCGGCGATTCTGCATTTGATTCATGCTGATTGGCGTAAGCCGATCTACCGGTTTGCTGAAGCGATGACTACGTTTTCATTGTTGACAGCAGGTTTATTTCCAATGATTCACCTAGGGCGCGTCTGGAACCTGTACTGGGTGCTGCCTTATGTCAGTGATCGCGGCCATTGGCCCAACTTTCGCTCACCCTTGGTGTGGGATGCATTCGCGATAAGTACTTACCTCACGTCATCCATGCTGTTCCTGTTTGTCGGCATGATTCCTGACTTGGCGATTTGTCGTGACAATACTTCGGGATGGCGTAAAAAATTGTACACCGTGCTGTCGCTGGGTTGGGTAGGCAGTGATCGCCAGTGGCGCCATTTCCGCAAAATCTATCTGCTGATGGCCTGCTTCCTGATTCCACTTGCAGTGTCGGTGCATTCCATTGTGTCCGCGGATTTTGCCATGTCCATCATGCCGGGTTGGCACATTACTACCTTCCCTCCCTATTTTGTGGCAGGTGCCTTGTATTCGGGTTGCGCAGCGATCATTACCCTGTTCATCCTGTTGCGATATTTCTTCCGCTTCGAGGATTACATGACGCTGGCCATCATGGAAAAAACCTGCAAGCTGACATTCGCCATCGCCATGGTGTGGACCTACCTGAACTTAATTGAGTTTGGCACCATCTGGTATGGGCACGATATCTACAGCAAAGAAGTGCTCATTGCCAAGGCCACCGGTACTTATGCATGGGTATTCTGGACGATGATGTTCTGTGGCTCGATATTGCCTTTTGCTTTGGCCTTTAAGAAATTGCGCCGCCACATGCCAACCATGTTTGTTGTGTCTCTTTTTCTGAACCTGGGCATGTTCTTTGAACGCTGGATGATTGTGGCACCGACCTTGTCTATGGGGCAGGAACCGCATCAATGGGACGCCATGTACGGCAGCATTGTCGAATGGGGTATTGTGTTTGGCAGCTTTGGCTGGTTCGGAATGTTATTTCTGATATTTGTGAAAGTGTTTCCCTCGGTATCCATGTATGAGGTCAAGGAAATGGTGTTTCATCGCAAACGTTCCTTAGGTGAAGAGGATCTAGCGCGGATGACTGACCATGCAACACCGGCAACTCAAACAACCGGCGGGGAGGGTGCTTAAATGAGCAAGAAAAGACTGATGGGTTTGTTTGCTGACTTTGATGAGGCGCATGATGCTATCGCGGATATCCGTCGTAATGAAGTGCCTGGTATCACCGTGGATGACGTTACGATGAAATCACCCATCGAGCATCCGGAAGTAGAAGAAGTGTTAGGTGAGCGCCCGGTGTATATTCAAAGATTCACTTTATTTGGCGCAATCTTTGGAGTGACTTTTGGGTTCCTGTTTCTGTCCGGTGCACAAGCGACTTTTCTAGTACAACCACAAGGTGGTAAGGCTGTCATTCCACTACCGTCGAATTTTGTGTTGATATACGAAATGCTAATTTTCTTTGGTGTATGGTCTACATTTTTTGCCTTCCTGGGATTGTCAGGATTATTCAGAAAACGTAGTTCCATTTATAGTGAAAAGGTCAGTCTAGATCAGGTAGCGATCATCATTGAAGTCGATGACAGCATTGGTGAATCTGTGAAGGGACTTTTCAAAAAACACAAAGTCTTGGAAATCCGAGAAGAGGCGATGGGATGAAGTGCGCAATGAACCATTCGATGAAACGTGTTGCGATTCTTCTCGCCGCATTGGCAATACCCTCTGTAGCTATGGCATGGCCGTGGTCGCAAGATATGATGAATCAGCCGAGCATTAAGCCACAGGAAGGGGTAATGACACCTTTCCCATCACGTTCGATCCCAGTGATGGGTATCCCTACTAAAGTGGCGAACCGTGATGAGGCAAAAGATCTAGTTAACCCTTTTCCGGCAACGGCGGCATCGTTGAAAAAAGGACGTACGCTATTCCGCATTATTTGTTCTGCCTGTCATGGCTTGACGGGTAAAGCAGATTCGCCGGTGAGTAGCAAAATTGGTGCTATCGACCTTACTGATGATTATGTTCAAAAGTCTCTCACTGAAGGTTGGATTTTTGGGACAATTACTTTTGGTAGTTATGTAATGCCAGCTTATGGAATCCCAAATGAATTGGGCGGCTCCAACGATTTGTCTGTTGAAGAACGCTGGCATGTCGTGAACTACGTCAAAAATGCCTTAGCGAAAGAAACTCAAGTAGCAACTAAATAATGTGTCTTGGGCAACAGTGTGCTCGGGCAATAAGAAAAGATAAAAGAAGGGGTAACCAGTAAATGGAACATTTTGGCAGCTGGTCGGTGTTGACCACAGATTTCCTTGTCGTATTGTATTTGGCACTGGCAGGTGTGACATTTTCGGCCATTCTCCATTTAGCAAATGGCCAATGGCGATTCCAGGTACGCTATTTTGCGGTTGCGACAGCAGGGCTGTTTCCGCTAGCAGGTATTTTGCTGCTAATTTTATTGTATAGCGGTGAAAGCACTTTTCCATGGCTGGAACATGCACACGCGCACGAGGGCGGCCACCATCTGAACGCCTGGTACAATTATACCTTTTTAGTGGTTCGTCAAATACTCGGCTTCTTACTGGTTGTAGGTTTCTTTGGTTTGTTCATCAAGTACCAGTACATGACAGATAACAGTGATGATCCCAAAGTGCATCGAACCTTCCGAAATATCGCCTTGGTGATTCCTGGTGTGTACGTGCTTTATGGCACCATGGTCGCCTGGGATTTTGAAATGACGATGGTGCCTGGTTGGCATAGTGCCAGTTATGGCGTTTACCAGTTTGTCAGCATGTTTCATTTTTTCCTCGCATTTCTTGCGTTGGTATTGATCCTGCTGAGTCGTTCCGGCAAGGTCGTCAAACCCTATAAACCCTTTGTATTTAATTATCTGGCACAAATGATGTTGGCCTTTACGATCTTGTGGACCTACTTCTATTTCACCCAATATCTTATTATGTGGTACGGCCGTCTGCCGGGCGAGATGGATCGGTTTTTCGGCATGATGTATAACGATCTGGCACCCTTATGGTGGGCCTTCCTGATAATGAAATTCTTTATTCCCTTCATTACCTTTTCAACCTGGACACCCAACCGGCACAATCCAAACGTCATTATGTTTGTGGCGGCCAGCATATTATTGGGTACCTGGATTGAACGCTACACCTGGGTTTCTGGCTCGGTTGCACCGGAGTTTTATCACATTCCAATGACCTCGATCTTTGATATTGTCGTGACACTGATAGTGGCCGCCGTTGGTTGGATTTCGGTTAGGACAGTAATGACCAAGTATGGCTTGGTGCGTGCCTGAATGGATTTAGCGGCTTCATTTCTGTCGAAATAGGGCAGATACGCTAAACAAGGGCTCTTCGGGGCCCTTTTTTATTGTTGCTTCTCGTCATCTCTCGATCGATTCTGTGCCGAGGTGTTTTATTCAATGGCCGTATTGAAGGCATAAACATTAGTTTATCATTATATTAAA
>CAZXZI010000087.1:0-11885 GCA_964645165.1 uncultured Ectothiorhodospiraceae bacterium | reverse complement strand
TTCTGTCCGCGCATGATAAACCCATACCAGGAAATATCTGCTGAAGCTCTGCAAGCCATGGTGGAAGAATTTGTCACTCGCAGCGGCACGGACTATGGCAACGATGAGGCCTCGTTGGCGCAAAAAGTACAGCAGGTAATGCGGCAATTTGAGAAAGGCGAGGCGGTGATTGTCTATGACCCTGCGCTGGAGACCTGTAACATCACCACCGCAGTACAAGCGCGAACCGACGCTCAAACCGAAACAGAATAGGAAGAGAACGATGTCAGAATCAGGTTGCACCTCCGAAGGCATGGAGGCCTTTGCTTTACGGGTGATTGGCGACAGCATGTCACCAATTTTCGAAGATGGTCACATTATCGTAGTGGATCCAGGCTGCGCGCTGGTCAGTCACTGCTACGCAGTGCTGATCAACAAATCAGAGGTGCTTTTTGGCCTGTACGTGCATGACGAAAATGGCCATCGGCTGGAATACTTGAACTCCGACGAGGCACCCGTGATATTAGGAGCCAACTTCGGCGTGAAGGGCATCGTCACTCAACGCAATGGCCGACGGCGCAAAGATACCGTGTATTTCGAGTATCCGCTGGCCGACTAGCGATGGCCTGCTAACCCCCTCCCCTGACAGGCCATTTCTGCACACCTCGTTTACCCTCGCCAGCATTTCTATAAATGGCTGCGATCCGCGCATCAACATTTTTATGCCGCACCACAAAAGGCAGGCCTTGCCCAATAAACTACCCCGCCGCAGCTCCAAAAGTAGGCGCTCTTAGGCGATAGTAGGCGCTTTAGGTGAGCGGACGGGGTATTAGAAAAACCAGTCCAACTATTTTTTCGTCACTCCGGCGGATGCCGGAGTCCAGAGGCACACGAGAGCCACTGGTTTCCGGCCCTCGCTGGAACAACGGGATTCGCAGTAGGCTGCGGGGAATTAAACCCATAGAGCACTGCTAATGGTATGGACCGTTAACATTCGCCTGCGCGGGCGTAATTGTTTGTTTTTCATGGGATGCAGTATGATTTGAAAATTTGAGACATGAATAGCCAGTAACCTCTACCGTCATTCCGGCGAAGGCCGGAATCCAGTGATTTTAATGACATTCTAGATTCCGGCCTCGGCTTTGGCGTCCTGCGTCGCTCTACCGCCTACATCCATGTAGGCGTTCGCTGGAATACCCAAAACGCTACGCGGGGCAGACTCTACCCAAAGCGCTACGCGGGGCAGGCTCTACCCAAAACGCTTCGCGGTACAGGCTCTGACGGATATAAAGTTAACGGGACATCAGTGCTCATAGAGATTAAATGCGCCACCCTCACTTCTGACCTGCAGCTGCAGGCTGCGGATATCCTGCTTCAGCGGCTCCGATAACGGCAGGGCTTCTTCCATAAATTCCTTGTTGTACTTCATGGCGGCGCGCAGTTCGTCACTCTCAGCCATGGTTTCGCTCAGCATATCGATACATTTGGCTACCGAAAAAACCAGCTTCATCTCGGTTTCCCCATCCCGAGGGTACCGAGTTCTGTGCGCCCCAGGCATACAGTTTCGAGCAATATTGGCCGCTAATTCAAAGACAATAATCACCGGAAGACAGCACTCACCCTGCAAAAACCATGAAAGCAGATCTCGATTTTATTTACCCTTCACCCCTGCAATTTGCGGCCAGCATTCCCTCCTGGGCAGGATTGGGAGATGGTGTCGAGGCCTTCAAGCGCCAGGAATACGCGCTGGCTCTGCGCGAATTCAGCCTGTTGGCCGACCAGGGTGATGCCGATGCGCAGTATTTTTTGGGTAGCCTTTACCAACACGGCGACGGCGTGGTGAAAAATATCGCCAAAGCCACACCCTGGCTAAAAAAAGCCGCAAAACAAGGACATCACGGCGCCGCCAACGCACTCGGCGTCATTTATGCCAGTGAAAGTCAGACCATGCGCAATGACGAGCAGGCGGCACGCTATTTTCTCACCGTGGCCAAACAGGGTGTCCCAGAAGCCATGTACAACCTCGGCCTATTGTTGATGCACGGCCGCGGTATCGGGCAATCCACCGTAAAAGCCGCCCAGTGGTATCAAAAGGCCGCCGAACACGGCATCGCCGCTGCGCAACACAAAGTTGGCGGTCTCTTGGCAAGTGGAGAAATTAAAAGCTCGGATAACACTACCGCATTGGATTGGTATCAAAAAGCTGCCGAACAGGGTTACGAGCCTGCGGAATACGCCCTCGGTGCGCTGTATTACAGCGGTGGTAACGGGGCAGACAAAAATGATGCCGCCGCCCTGCACTGGTTCAGCCTCGCCGCCAAACATCATATTTTGCCCGCCCAGGCACAGCTTGCCACTTTGTACGATGAAGGGCAGGGGACCTCACAGGATCGCATCAAGGCCTTTTACTGGTACAGCGAAGCCGCCGCGCAAGGCGATGCTGGGGCGCAGCAGTCACTGGGAGAAAAATACGCCGCCGGAGATGGGGTGCCACAGGACTTTGTGCTGGCTTACGTGTGGTTCAATCTTGCAGGTGCGCAGGGCTCAGCCAAGTCCGTGCAGGCGCGTGAAACATTATTGGAGAAGATGACGGCCTCGCAGATCGAACATGGCCAGGAAATGTCGCGGGATTACTTTGAACGCTACGTGATAAAACCGAATACAACAGATTAACTATTTGTTGTATTCGGTTGTTATAATTCGATTTTTCTAACTAGGCTCGCTCGTCAACGTTTCTGCCGACGGTGACAGACTCGTCACGCGTTCCACCGGAGGAAGTACCGGTATCGGCCTGTGGATTATTTCCCGAGGATTCGCTCTGCGCCGCTTCCGGCACCGCAGTCTGCAACTGGGCATCCCGGGGAGGTTCGGCTTGCACCACCGGTACTGCGGGGATTGAAACGCCACTAATGTCCATGTCCGGCTCCTTTAATCAAACTTGTAGTAACACATGAGAATATCCAAATAACTAACTGATTTTAACGTATAATAAAATATACTTAATCAATAAAAGGATACTACTCCAACCCTGTTATCGTCCAGCACTGTCCCAGCTTGAGAGGTTTTAGACTATTTTTTGTACAATCCACCGTGTTCACTATCCTCCCCACCACCTGCCCGCGACCTCACACAAACCGCAACCGAAGCCAGTAATTACAGTATACTGTGCCCCGTTATGCGATACCGACTTCCGCGCCGATGAACCCCATTCCACTACTGATTGTTATGGGCACGATCCTGGTTCTGCTGGCCGTGCAACGCTGGCTAGCCCGCACTTCACCACCGGCCAGCGAAAACCTGCACAGAGAATCCACGCCACCCAGCCCAACGCCAACCGCGCAGACACAAGCTAGATCGCAAACCAGCGGCGCTGCGCCTCGCAAGCGCGGACGCACATTAGCGGCAGGATTGTCCGTCACCGGGCTGGACGAGCGCGGCGTCAGCAGCTTGAAGGCGCTGATCAGTAAAAAAGATACCGCTGCCATCACGACCTTTCTGGCATTCAGCCGCCCCGGTTTCGTGGAAATCGACGATTTCTTGCAGCAGCGAAAGCGCCATGGAGCCTCACCCTCAGACAACCGAGCACTGGTTGAAAAACTGTTGAAACCACTCAGCGAAGCCGAGCAAAAACTGCTGACGGAATTCAATCCAAGATCCACACGGCTCATCTCCCGTGACCTGATGTCCCGCTTTGGCGGCCACGACTTCAGCCTGTATTTCGGCCATTACACGGCTCGTCCGCAGTCGGTCTCTCTGCATGTTCCGCCGTTTGATCCGGATCGTAAAATTCTGGAAAACCTGGCAAAATCCGGCGTCGCCCGCAAAGGCCGCCACATTCCGTTGGCTGGACGTTTGACCGTATTAAAAATGAGTCAACTGCGGCAAATGGCCAAAGACCTCAACCTGGACAAAAAATTTACCCGCAAACAGACGGCGGCAGAAATATTAGCTGACGTGCCCGGCGCCGCTGTACTACTCTCAATGCAATACGTGATCGATGATTTGTTCATGCTCCTGCCCATCAAGGAAGACATCGTGCTTATTAAACATGAGTGGTCGTACCTCGAAGCTTATGCCAACATGCTCAGCGGCCTGACACTGTGACACGATAAATCCACCACCCGTATGCAACCGAAGCAGGCCAAAATCGCTTCACACTGATTCACGTAACCTAAACCCACTTACGTACATTACCCACGACGAGACCCTTTAATGAGCGCATCCGCAAATTCGATTGATGACATCCCTACTCACCCCGGCTTTCGCCACCAGCGACGCGAGTTCGTCGAATCACTGAATCTGACCATTGATGAATTCGAACATATCGCCACTGGCGCGCAACACTTCCATCTTGCCACCGACAACACCGAAAATGTTTTTCTCGTCGGCCTGCGCACCGTACCCACCGATTCCCGTGGCGTTGCGCACATCCTCGAACACACCGCGCTGTGTGGCAGTCAACACTACCCGGTGCGTGATCCCTTTTTTATGATGATCCGCCGTTCACTCAACACCTTTATGAATGCCTTCACCAGCAGCGACTGGACCGCCTATCCCTTCGCCAGCCAAAACCGCAAAGACTTTTTTAATCTGCTGGATGTATATCTGGATGCGGTGTTTTTTTCCAAGCTGGACGAGCTGGATTTTTCACAGGAAGGTCACCGCATTGAATTCGCCACCCCGGATGACCCCAGCAGCGAACTCACCTTCAAAGGCGTGGTGTTCAACGAAATGAAAGGTGCCATGAGCTCACCCATTAGCACCCTGTGGCAGGCACTGACAAAATACACCTTCCCCACCAACACCTATCATTTCAATAGCGGTGGTGAACCTGCGGATATTCCTGGTTTGAGTTACGCGGACCTCAAGGCCTTTTACCAAAAACACTATCATCCTTCCAACGCCATCTTTATGACCTATGGCGACATCCCTGCGGTGGAACTCCAACAACAGTTTGAAGAACGCGTGTTAAGCCATTTCGAAAAATCAGCCGAACACATTTTTGTGCCGGATGAAAAACGCTTTGTCGCACCACTCAATGTGGAAGAATTTTATGCCCTGGACGAAGCCGAGCAGGATGGCCACAAAACGCACATCGTGATGAATTGGTTGCTGGGTCCTGCCACAGACTTGCGCGCAGCACTCACCGCACAATTATTGGAAGGTGTGTTACTGGAAGACAGCGCGTCACCATTACAGCATGCACTGGAAACCAGCGACCTCGGCACGGCGCCTTCCCCGCTGTGTGGACTGGACGACTCCAATAAAGAAATGAGTTTTATTTGCGGCCTGGAAGGCAGCAGCGTGGAACACATGCAGGCCGTGGAAGACCTGGTTGTCTCCACCCTGCAAAAAATTGTGAACGAAGGCATCCCGCAACAACAGGTTGAAGCCGTACTGCATCAACTGGAATTACAGCAACGCGAAATCACCGGCGGCTCCTATCCTTATGGCCTGCAACTGATTCTCGATGCACTACCCACTGCTGTGCACTACGGCAACACCTTAAAAGCCTTCAACCTGGAACCGGTACTCGAGCAACTACGTACCAATATTCAGGATCCCACATTTATTACCCGTTTGATTCAGGAACAACTGTTGGACAACCCCCATCGTGTTCGCCTCACCTTAAAGCCCGATGCACAATTAGATGCCCGCCGTAACGCGGCCGAAAAATCGCAACTAGCAAAAATCAAGACCGGCCTCAGCGAGGCAGAACAACAACAGGTAGTGCAGCTCGCCAAACAACTTGAAGAACGCCAAAACCAGAAAGACGACGAAAGCATCCTGCCCAAAGTGGGGCTGGAAGATGTGCCCGACCAACTGCACATTGCCAGTGGAGAACAAACCTCGGTACAAGGCAGACCGACGCATCGTTTTGAGCAGGGCACCAACGGTATCGTTTATCAACAGTTAGTGGTCGACCTACCGGCACTGGATAATGAATTGCTAGAGGTATTGCCCTACTACACCAACTGTCTAACCGAGCTTGGTTGCGGTGGGCGCGACTATCTCACCATGCAGGCCTTGCAAAGCAGTGTCAGCGGCGGCATCGGTGCGTACACCACCCTGCGCGGTGCCATCGATAACGAGCAAAACACCCGCGGTCATTTTGTTTTGTCAGGCAAGGCGCTGGCGCGAAATCACCAAGCCTTCAATGAACTTATGCGCGATATCTTTCATGACACCCGTTTTGATGAGCATGGGCGTATTCGCGAGCTCATGGCCCAACAACGCGCCAGTCAGGAACAAGGCATTACCGGCAGCGGCCACATGCTAGCGATGCAGGCGGCCGGTGCGGGCATGAGTCCGGCGGCCGCACTTAAATTTCGTCTCTCTGGTTTAGCAGGCATCAGTCACATCAAACAGCTTGACGACACCCTGGATGATAAAACGGCAATCGCCCAACTGGCAGAAAAAATGGCGGCACTGCACCAACAAGTGCAAGCCTGCTCCAGTCAGTTTTTACTCATCGGTGAACACGAAAGCCTGGACGCTTTACAACAAGATTGCACCACACTGTGGGGTGAAGCCACGCCCGCAAGCACAGCATTTTCCCTGGCCAACAAACGGGAAGCCGTGAACGAGATGTGGACCACCAGCACCTCGGTGAACTTCTGTGCCAAAGCCTATCCCACCGTTCCAGTGGCACATCCCGACGCGGCAGCCCTCTCCGTGCTCGGCGGTTTCCTGCACAATGGATTCCTACATCGTGTTATCCGTGAACAGGGAGGTGCCTACGGCGGCGGTGCCAGTCATGATTCCGATAGCGCCAGCTTCCGCTTTTATTCCTATCGCGATCCACGACTGGCTGAAACACTCAATGACTTCGACCAATCCATCCACTGGCTGCTCAATGAAAAACACGAATGGCGTCAAGTGGAAGAAGCGATCCTCGGGGTCATCGGTAGCCTGGACAAACCTTCATCGCCTGCGGGTGAAGCCAAGAACGCCTTTCATAGCGCACTCTACGGTCGCACACCGGAGCAACGTCACCAGCATCGCCAACGCATACTCGCGGTCACTCTGGAAGATTTGCAACGTGTGGGAGAAACTTATCTGAAACCAACGCTGGCCAGCACCGCCGTCATCACCAGCACGCAATCCGCAGAAATGGCCGATGAGCTGGGACTCAGTTTGCATCAAGTATGAGGTAATAGAAAACCCTCGGGAGAAAACCACCGTCAGGCCTCGGCAAGGATGCCGCGCCTTCTCAATAAGCCAATGACTTCGTCAACACATTCAGCAATGGGTTGCGATCCGGTATCCAACGTGATTTCGGGACTGACCGGTTCTTCGTAGGGTGATGAAATACCGGTGAAGTCTTTGATCTCACCGGCACGTGCACGTTTGTACAAGCCTTTCACATCACGCTGCTCACACACAGCAATATCCGCACGACAATAGATTTCGATAAACTCACCGTGCGGTACCAGGGTGCGCACCATCTCGCGCTCGGCACGAAACGGGGAAATAAATGCCGTCATGGCAATCACCCCGGCCTCTAAAAATAATTTGGCGGTTTCACCAATGCGGCGGATATTTTCTTTGCGATCGTCATCCGAAAAGCCCAGATCACCACTCAGGCCGTGACGGACATTGTCACCATCCAAAACAAAAGTGCGGCTACCGAGCTGGTGCAATTGTTCTTCCACAGCGTGGGCCAAACTGGATTTTCCCGCACCGGACAAGCCCGTAAACCAAAGGATCACACTCTTGTGGCCATTCTGTTGTTGACGACGATCACGGGTGACGGTGGCGTGATGCCAGACAACGTTGCTGCTACTCGATTCTTTTTCCAACATGATAAATAAAGTTTTCCTTAAATTTTAGTGTGCTCATGCGCAAGCTGTTGCTTAAACCTTTTCAACGCATGCAATAAAAAGATGATAAAAATACCCAACATCAGACTGAGCAATGCACCCAACACCAAGATTAAAGTACGCTGTGGCCGCACTGGTTTTTCCGGCACCAAGGCCGGGTCGATCACCTGCATCACATATTCCTTTTTCACGTTAGCCAGCATGATCACTTTGGTCTGCGATTCAATAAGCCGATAGATGGCTTGTTGCATGTCTACCACACTGGTATCGCTTAATTGCTGATTGAGGTAATCAATACTTTGCTGGGCTTCTTTAATGGCCGCTTGTCGTTGGTGTTCATTCAGGCGTGCCACCAGCGTATTCGCCCAGCGCGCGGCCAATGTCGGATCACGCCATTCAACACCGAGCGTTACCAGACCGGTTTTATTGTCCTTGCGGATATCCAACACATCCTCCGAGAAGGTTTCAAAAACATCCAGCGTGCTGGGTTGCTTGTCACCGAATCCCCGTTTAAACAATGCCGCAATTTTTTCCTGCTGCATTTCCTGTTTCAAAAATGGCACCAAAAAGGCGCGTGATTTCAGCGTTGCCAGTACTCGATCCACATTATTCCCACTGCCACCCAGATTGACACCCGCCAGCGATGCCAGGCCGCCAAACTGACCAGCCAGCGACGATAACTTGCTGCTCTCTTCCGCAGTGACCGGCGCCATCACCAGCTCGGCGCGGTAAATCGGTGTCGACAAAAAGGCAAAGGCCGTGGCCAATGACATACCGATCAGAAAAATAGCCAACACAACACGCCTGTACTGAACCAACACCCGCCATAAGGCCAACAGGTCGATGCTGTCTTCTTCGGCATAAGGGTTGGCATAGGGGCTGGCATAGTCGGGAACCGCCACATATCGAACGGGCCCTTGCGGCTCAGGCTGGTCTTCTGGCAACTCCGGGCGTTCAACCTTGGCCGCCAGCTTGTGCACTTTGAAATCAGGTTTGTCCATGGCTTTTCATTCTACGTTACTTTCGTGCCCACTGTTTCCGGGAAATCATTCCTTAGACGCTAAAAAATGCCCACCGCGTTCCAACTTGCTGCCGCAATACCGATCTGGTACACAATTTGGCTGATATTGGTCCATAAGGTTAGGGGCTTCATGCGCTCGGCATCCAGAGGCACAATGATGGTATCACCAGGGCGTACTTGCAAATTATCACCAAACCAGTCTGCGCTATGGCTCGGCATTACCGCACCATTGGCGCGCACAACATACACCCGATCTTCATCGGCGCGGTAGGTCATACCGCCACTACTGTTGATGTACTGCTGCACGCTACGACCTTCATCGTACAGATGCGAAGTCGCATGTTGCACCTCACCCAGAATGGTGACTTCCTGGGTAAAACTGGGAATCATCAGCTTGTCGCCGTCCTTGAGCAAAATATCCCCTTCGGCCTCTTCATCATCACGGTTGGCTAATAATTGCGGCAGGTCAATCACCAACCGCCCCACTGCTTTTGTCGCCTTGAGTTGCTGCAACAGAGAACTGGCCATGCCCACCGAACGTTGACTATCTTTGCTGTCCTGCGACTTTTCCAGGTCAATCGCGGCCAGATCAGCCTCCAGCCTCAGGCTCATAGCGTCCAGTTGATCCTGTTCCTTTTTTCGCAGGCTTTCACGTAAAAACACCGCGCCCTCCGCAAAGGCCTCGTCGGTCAGGCCACCGGCCCGATCCAGCAATTCCAACAGCATCTCACCCCGTTTCACCGGATAGCTACCGGGGAAACGCACCTCACCGGTAATTTCCACCACACGCTGATCAATCCAGTTAGGTAGTCGTTTGATGTGTAAGGAATCATAGGATTGCAGTGCAATATTTTTATCCACGTCACCCGCCAGCAGCGAGGGTAACTGCAAGGTAATGTGCTGGGTCGCGCGGCCTTCTTTTTTATCGACGTTGTAACGGCTCAGTTCAGCTTCCAGAGTGTAGGCCGATTCCGTGAGCCCTCCCGCTGCGCGCAGCAGATCATCGGCAGTCATATTTTTTTCCAGGGGATATTCACCCGGTGATTTCACCAGGCCACCAATGCGCACCACTGCCGTTGGTTCACCGCTATTGGCCTGTTGCTTAATCTGTTCAAGCAACGAACCCAGCAGCGCCGAACGGTCTTCGTCTTTGGCAAACACGTAAACTTCATCGCGCGAAGTCAGCATTGGATTAGCCGCCTCGCCAGCCTGGGTTAAATCAAAAGACTGTGCCGCTTGATAACGCCCCTGCACATCTTTTTGCATCAAGAGAACATATCGTGAATCACTATTTTCCGTTATTCCACCTGCAAAACGTAATAAATCACGCAACCGCATTTGCTTGGCTAAGGGATACTCGCCGGGCCAACGTACATTACCGGCGACCAACACAACGGTTTCAGGCCGATCAACATTGGCTTGTTGATGCAATTCTTGAAGCAGGGTATTAAAAATTGTGTCGCGGTTTTTCTCTGCTTGCGGCGACAAGCCAAAAACAAACACATGATCTCGCGCCTGCAAACGAATGTTGGCCGATGAGTCTGGATCAGTAAACACTTCATCCAGTCGCGAAGCCAATACTTCAATGATCCGGTCAGGTTGGCGTTCACGGCGAATCAACACCATGCGCAGATTAGGTTCGGGTAACAAAGCCTTGATTGATGGTAGTACGTCAGAAAGGCGCATTCCCTTGTGCCATTGTAATTCGCTGGGGCGCTGCACGTGGCCACTGACAAACACCACATCTTCCATGCTGTCTAACACAGAATAGACACGCAGTACGTCGCCGTTAACCAATGTTTTATTGGTGGATTCTTGTGATGACAAATCAATATCAATAATGGATTTCTCACCCGTAGCGTTTATCCGTTCTAATTGACTCTTCGCCTGATAGGCCGTGGGCAGCATACCGCCAGCCATTACTAATGCCTGTTTTACGCTGTGCTCATTTTTCAATTCATAAATAGCCGGTCGGCGCACTTCACCGGCAACACTCACGGTGTTACCGATGGGGGGCACAAAGATCACATCACCCGCCTGCATGCGTGCGTCGCCACTAGTATCACCGCGCAGTAACAGATCGTATAAATCCAGTTGCCCTACCAACTTCCCACGGCGCTTGAGTTGCACATGACGCAGTGAACCAATGGGGCGCACGCCGCCACTGACAAACAGGGCATTGGTCATCGTCGACAGGGAGCTCACCGTGTACGCGCCGGGACGGTTAACGTCCCCCAGCACAAAGATACGCATGGAGCGTAGCTCACCGAGAGAAACATGGATTTGCACACCGAGCATTTGTTTTTTGATGCGTCGCTGCAGATCCTTTTTCAGTTCATCAAAGCGCATGCCAGTGACGGCGATGGGGCCGATGCCTGGAAATTGCAACAAGCCTTCACGGTCTACCAGCAATTCATACTGCTGATTTTCCTTGCCATAGAGTTGCACCTGCACGCTATCGCCGGGGCCGATGACATAATCGATGGGAATGGGAATTTCAGTGACCGGCGAAAAGGTGGTGGGTGCGCCGGCGAATAAATCATAACCAAAGGGTTTGAGTGCTTGCCCATCTGCCGCTGATTCCGCAACCGCATTTTCTTGCACCGGCAGCGGCGTGACCACTTCGGCTGGTTCAAGCGACGTGATTGTTTCGGTGCCGGGAGTTTTTTTGAGGGTCTTCAGCAGTTCTGCCTGCTGCTCGGGAGATAACTGGCTCAGCAGTTGTAACTGCTCAGCGGTGGGTGTCGTCGCGGCTAGTGAGATGCCGGGCATCAACAGCAAAACACACAGCAGCACAACGCTTCTACACACAGCGATGCCCGCCCAAACTCCTGATCGAAAATCCATAACCACGATGATGCTCTCACTCCCTAAACTGCTTTTTCTTATTTAATCGCCAGTGTTTAATTGCCAGTGTTCAATCGCTTGCGTTCAATCCTTAGCACCACTTTTCCCTATCGGTGGAAGTCCGACAACAAGTGCCGTCCACTCCAGTCGAACAACAGCGGATCTTCCACAATGGTGTACAAATCACCGGGAGATTTTACCATCTGCCCCACGTC
>CAZXZI010000086.1:0-12269 GCA_964645165.1 uncultured Ectothiorhodospiraceae bacterium | reverse complement strand
CAGAATGCCGGTACAGTTTTAAAACGGGCAGTTACACAGAATTATTTACAGGCTCATTTGTCGAACCACACGCCACTATCAAACACGCGTGCACACCACAAAGTAATACGCCAAGGCTGGCTGTACCTACTATTACCTTCTACCTGACTCCCGAGCAATTTACTGAAGTACTCGACGCAACCAATAAACCTGCCGAGAGTCTTCCCAACACAAACTCTGGTTCAATCGACCCGCAAATAGCGCTAGCCCGTCGAACAAACCAATCTAGTTTTGTGCTTGTGGCTCGCCTTCAGGACCCACCACGCGCGTTGTTTGCACACCACGCGGACTGCTGGATGCCTCAAACGATACTGGCTGCCCTTCTTTCAACGTCTTGAATCCCGCACCATCAATTGTTGAATAATGAACAAACACATCTTCACCACCATCCTCGGGCACGATGAATCCATAACCCTTGGCGTTATTAAACCACTTCACTGTTCCTATTTGCATGAGTTCAACCTCTATATTCCTTTACCAGGCAGACATACTGCGTCTGTCAAAAACACAAAATTTTCCGCTCACTTTTATCACAAGTTAGGCGTTAACTTAAAGTACGCTTTCAACCACTGTTATTTTGCCACGCTAACGCCGACAAACTACGACCAACAGTGAAGAACACCAGCATTACCCGCAAACCGATTTAACAATACGACAATGAGTAACTCCCCTTGCGCAATCGTCATATAGGGCACGCTAATTCGGCAACTCTAGACCCTTGTGATTCGCATTGCAATGCCCTGAAATCCCTGAATAAATTCGCAAAACACCCTATTTTCTACCGCTTTTTGTACACCCCTCTTAGCCAACAACCCATTCACATCGCTTAAAAATGCTCATCGCCCAGCTCCAGGTTACAAGTATAGGAAGAAAGGAAGTCACTCCAGCAGCAATCTAACCCACTGTTTTAGTATGCTATTATAAGAAACATTAGCAAATAACCAAGTAAAATCATAAGTTATTCTTTTGTGCTCCCAAAAAAATTCACAGACAGAAAACCTGGTCGGAACCACCAGCTCGTCTACGCTTAAAACAACCCATCAGAAATGGTATCAGTGTCATGAAGATAGGTACTCACCGCGAAATTTCATATTTTGCGCTAAGCGGCCTGCCAGATTGACCGTTCGGAGGCTCAAGCAGTCGCTCTTGCAGTCTCTAATCCCAGTGACAGATAACATTGTCTGCTAAGTTATCTGCCCACTATCGAGTTATGGAGGTGCAGTTATGGTCCAGCTCATCGATAAATCCTTGCAAAACAGTAATGTCCTGCAAAATATTGGTCTGATCGATCGCACAGTACGAGTCATTGTTGGTATGGCAATGATCAGTGTCTGGTTTTTTTATCCCATCGAATCCGTTAATTTGTGGTTTGCGATATTACCGCTACTAGGCGTTTTACCACTGCTATCCGGCATTCTTGGATGGTGCCCAACCTATGCCATGTTCCACACCAAATCTTGCGGAATGGATGGCCATAACTCCTGCGGCACCCTTCCAGATCAGTTGGATCACATGGTTAACCCACACTAAAACCCACTCTACTTAAAGTGAAAAAGCCCCGTTTCTCTGCGTGAGAACGGGGCTTTTTTAATACAACTGACAATCAGGCGACACGCCTCAACTATAGCTTGCTTGCTGTTTTCCGTTTTGCCAAAACAAGCTTTAACAACACCAAGATTAATAATGAGGAATGCCACAGCAGGTCAAACATATCCATGCCTTGCGTGAGTCGCCCCTCCATCAGCATACCCAGCTTTTCCCACAAATGCGGTTGCGGCCGGAACGGCGCCAACGCTAAAAATACTGCCGCCAACACCAATGGCCCCAAGGGAATTTTTTCTAACCACTTCATTCGAGTTCCTTTTGTTGATCCAAGACTCACTACCGCAGCCACTGCGACAAATCAAGACACAGCACAGTCAGGATATCAGGTATAATGCGCGGCTTCTTGCGGAGCTGGCAGGTTAGGAAGGCCGTCTGCGCAAATCGCTTCCAACCATTCAACTTTTTGAAATTAAACGAGTTATATGAAAATCGAAACTGGCGACAAAGCCCTGCGCACCCGCGTCAAACTACTAGGTACCTTACTCGGCAATATACTGCGCGAGCAGGAGGGCAGCGATGTGCTCACTGCCGTAGAAACCCTGCGCAAAGGCTACATCAGCCTGAGCAAAACCGACAACCCCACTAAACGACGACGTCTGACGCAAGTTATCGAGGGTCTGTCGTCTAAAAAACTGGTGCATATTGTTCGTGCCTTCAGCACCTATTTCAGTCTCATTAATCTCGCCGAGGAATCCTACCAACACCATCAGCGCCGCAAACAATTACGTCAAATGAGTGGCAATGACACACTATGGGCCGGCTCCTTCGATGCCACCCTGCGCGAACTGCGCGACCAGGACATTAGTCCCGAGCAGCTACAAAGCCTGCTCGACCAGCTAGCCTACATTCCAGTGATTACCGCGCATCCCACCGAAGCCAAGCGCCGCACCATCATGGATGCACAGCGACGCATCTTTATCACCAACGAAGCACTCAGTGACACCCGGCTAACCAAAGCTGAAAAAGCAGAATTGGTCGAGCGACTGGAAAGCCAAATCCAGATCCTTTGGAAAACCGATGAAGTGCGTAGCATTCGTCCCCGAGTAAAAGACGAAATCGGTTATGGCCTCGCCTACTTCAACGAATGTTTGTTCGATGCGGTTCCCGAAACCTATCGAAACTTTGAAAAAGCCGCAGTGCGCGTCTGCGGAGAAGCCGCTGACGGCAATCCCAAAATCACCATCCCCAGTTTTTTACGATTTGGCTCCTGGATTGGCGGCGACCGCGACGGCAATCCCAACGTCAAACCAGAAACCACGGTCATGGCCGTGCGTCTGCAGTCACAAACCGTATTGCTGGAATACCTCAATCGAATTCCCACGCTCATCGAAGTGCTGACCCATTCCGACAAGCTCAGCACGCCGTCAGAGGCGATGCGGGAAAGCCTGCAACGTGACGAACAATATATCGAACACGCCTTTGCCGACAAACCGGAACGCTACTCACACGAGCCCTATCGCCGCAAACTTAGCATCATGCGTTATCGGCTGGAACGCAACCTCGTCGCGATTAAAGACAAACTACAGGAACGCACCGACCGCGGCGAAGCACACACCAGTGATCGCTACCCTAGCGAAGCCGAGTTTCTGGCCGACCTAAAAACCATCTACGCTTCACTGGTGAGCCATGGTGACAAACGCATCGCTGACAGAAAACTCAAAGACCTGATTCGACTCACCGAGACCTTTGGTTTTTATTGCCTACGGCTTGATGTGCGCCAGGAATCCACCATTCATAGCGAAGCGGTTGCCGAGCTTCTCAAACAAATCAATGTTGACTATTTATCGTTGGACGAAAATGAGCGCCTCGCTGTATTAGAAAAAACCATCAAAAATCCCGCTGACATCGACTCTCAACTTCTTGGCCTTAGTGCATCAACGCAAGAAACTCTGGACGTATTCCGAGTGATGGTACAAATGCGCGACGAAGTCAGCAAAAAAGCCTTTGGCAGCTATGTGATTTCCATGACGCATGAAGCCAGCCATGTGATGGAAGTGTTGTTCATGGCGCGTCTTGCAGGCCTGGCCGGCTACGAAAATGGCAAAGCCCACTGTGACATCCGCATTGCACCCCTATTCGAAACCATTGAAGATCTGGCGCATATCGAACCCGTCATGAGCAAGCTGCTGGATAACTCCACTTACGCTGCTATGCTCAAAGACGTCGGCAACCTGCAGGAAATCATGTTGGGTTATTCCGATTCTTGCAAGGACGGCGGCATCCTCGCCTCGGTGTGGAATTTGTACGACGCGCAAAAACGCGTTACGCAATTAACCAACGACCATGGCGTACGTTGCCGTCTATTCCACGGCCGCGGCGGCACGGTAGGCCGTGGCGGTGGCCCTACCCACGAAGCGATTTTGTCGCAGCCAGAAGGTACCGTGCACGGCCAAATAAAGTTCACCGAACAAGGTGAAGTACTGTCGTTCAAATATAGCAATCAGGAAACCGCTGTGTATGAACTCACCATGGGACTCACCGGACTGATCAAAGCCAGTGCCAACCTGGTGCAGGCCACACCACCGGAACGCAAAGACTATCTCGCTACGATGGATAAATTGGCCAGCACAGGTGAAGCCGCTTATCGTCAGCTTACTGACCACACAGAAGGCTTTCTAGATTACTTTTATGAAGCGACGCCGGTTAGCGAAATCGGCTTGATGAATATCGGCTCACGACCCTCGCATCGCAAAAAGGGCGACCGCGCCAAAACATCTGTCCGCGCTATCGCTTGGGTATTTGGCTGGGCGCAATCTCGCCACACTTTACCGGCCTGGTTCGGCATTGGTGCAGCACTGGAGCAATGCCGTCAGAACGACCCCACGCGTCTGGCACAACTACAAAAAATGTATCAGGAGTGGCCGTTCTTTCGTGCCTTATTGAGTAACACGCAAATGGCCTTGTTCAAGGCCGAACCCAATATTGCCAAAGAATATGCCGATCTATGTGTTGAAAAAGAAACGGGAGATCGCATTTACAAGCTGTTCAGTGAAGAATACACCCGCACTGTCACACAAGTGCTTAACATCACCGGCTCGCAACAACTGTTGGAAGAAAACCCAGTGCTCGAAGTATCTCTCACGCGTCGCAATCCTTATCTTGATCCGTTAAACCATATCCAGCTCACCCTGCTGAAACGCTATCGCGATGAATCACTCAGCGATGAAGAACGTGAAAACTGGCTCAATCCATTGCTGCGCTCCATCAATGCCATTGCTGCAGGTATGCGTAACACCGGTTAAATTGGCAATCATCATTGCTACCGCTTTCGCGCGTTAGGGACTATGTTTAGACATTGCCCCTAACCCGCGATCAAGACAGTGCCATGCAACATGACCCATTAGTCTTTACCATTTTCCTGATTTTTACCGGCGCCGCCATCGTCGCCACCCTTGCCCTGTATGCGCGTCAAGCGCTGCTAGTGGCCTATATTTTACTCGGCGTATTATTAGGTCCTTCGGTATTCGGCTGGGTCAGCGACCCGGTACTCATCAAACAAATATCCCACGTCGGTATCATGTTTTTATTATTTCTGTTGGGCCTCAACCTACCGCTTTCCAAGCTCATTCCATTGATACAAAAAACTACCCTCGTAACCGGGGTAAGCTCATTATTGTTCACATTGCTCGGTGCTTTGGCCAGTTGGTCATTTGGGTTTACCGTTATTGAGTGCCTGATCATCGGTGTCGCCCTCGCCTTTTCCAGTACGATTATTGGTCTAAAACTTTTACCCACCACCGTACTACATCACAAACGTACTGGCGAAATCATCATTAGTATTTTGCTCATCCAGGATCTTATCGCCATCATTATCTTGTTACTGTTGCAAACAGCAGGACAAGGAAGCCTACCCCTAACGGAAATTATACTGCGCATTACCGCGCTGCCAGCACTCATCGCCATCGCCTATTTTCTGGAACGCTTCATCCTGATCAAACTCATTTCACGTTTCGGTAAGATTCAAGAATATATTTTTTTGCTCGCCATCGGCTGGTGCTTGGGTTTTGCAGAACTAGCTGCCAGCGCAGGCTTGTCCACCGAGATTGGTGCTTTTATTGCGGGCGTCGCCCTAGCACGAAACCCAATCGCCTTGTTCATCGGCGAAAACCTTAAACCGCTACGTGATTTTTTCCTGATTATTTTCTTTTTCTCCTTGGGCGCCAGTTTTGATCTGCGCATGCTCGGCAGTGTTACAATTCCGGCCGTACTGCTGGCCGGGGCTGCCCTGCTGATAAAACCGCTGGTATTCCGCTGGTTATTGCGTGGTTCAGGCGAAGCCTCAGGACGCTCCAGTGAAATCGGCGTGCGGCTGGGACAGATAAGTGAATTTTCGTTACTGATCGCCGTGCTCGCTCTGGAACTCAAGATCATTGGCAGCGAAGCATCCTACGTGATTCAACTCGCCGCCCTGTTAACATTTATTGCATCGTCCTATCTTATCGTGCAGCGCTACCCCACACCCATTGCCATCAGCGACAAATTACGCCGCGACTAGCTTGCACTCATCCCTCGTTGTCATCCACGTCGGCAAGAATATCCCGCACGGTCAAACCGGAAAGCTGTTCCGTAGTGGCGGCATCTATCTGCTTCATAACATCAAGTACGCGCTGGTTACCATGTAGCTCTGTCACAGGTGACACTTCGCCGGCAACCACATCGAACACTTGCTTGAGGGGAATTGCCTGCAAATCACGGCCGGGCATCAGGTGTTGTGATTCTTCGCAGACTTGCGCTACCAGACCCTGTGCGCGGAGCTTCCCCATGACCTCGTCCACTGTTTCCAGCGGCAAGGAAAACGCTTCAGCCATCGCCTCCACCGTCCAATGATGCTTGCCACGCCGAAAGTCTTCACCCAACAAGCGCATGATCTCCAATGCGAGGATTTGTTCATGCTGCATGCCGAGTGGCAGATGTCCACCACTACGGGTTTGGTAACCGGGGTTTTGATGATAAAAGGCGATACTGGCACCCAGCAGCAGCACCAGCCAGTTCAGATACAGCCACACCAAAAACAGGATCACGATGGCGAAGCCCGAATAAATCGCCGTGTACTTGGCCGAAGTCACAATAAACGCGGCGAAGCCCCAACCCACCGTCTCCCACAACACGCCCGACACCACGCCACCCACCAGCGCACTTTTCCAACGCACGGTGGTATTGGGGATGATCAAATAGGTCGCCGTAAATGCGCCAATCACCAGCAGATAGGGCAGCAACTTGCTCAGCACAAAAAACAGGGTGCCGAAGGGTTCGATAGCCACCAGCGCACTCACCGTCGCGCTACTCATCACCGAGGCGGTAATCCCCAGGGCCGTGACCACCAGCATGGGCCCCACCATCACCACACTAATGTAGCCACTGAGGCGCTGCGGCAAGTTGCGCAAACTGGAGACATGCCAGATAAAGTTGAAGGCCTCCTCTATCTTTTGCAGCAGAGACACTACAGTGTAAATCAACAACACCAGCCCCACCGAACCCAACACGCCCACGCCGATGTTTTCTACAAACTGCACGATCTGCGTCGTTAGTTCCACGCCTTTCTCGCCCAGGGGCGCCAGAAAATTTCGCAACAGAGGTTCGATCTGGCTGTGCACACCAAAGGCCTTAAGCAGAGAAAAACTCAAAGCCAATAACGGCACCAGGGAAAGTAGCGTGGTGTAAACCAGACTCATGGCGCGCAGGGTCAGTTGTCCCTGCATAAAATCATCGCTGACACGATAGAGGATGCGCGCCGCCATCAGCGCACATGCTCGCCAGTGGGGCAGTGTGGAAATATCGGCATCCCACAACAACCGCTGGACATGCGCAAACCAGTCTGAGATTTTTTTATCGCTCACACAAGCAGTCTAACGCAAAATTGAGCATGCGGAAGTCTGGGAAGATACCGCCGGGTACTGACTGGATACTTAGTAATCGAAGGCCATGATCATGCCTGCCGCCAACCAGCCCTTAAGAAAACCTGCCGCTTTCATGGGCACCATTTCCTGATCCTGCATTTCTTCCGCCAACGCACCACACAATTCAGAAAAATTTGCGCCCGCTAGTGCAGCTTGTAATGCCACCGCCTCATCGGCTTCCATGGATCGATACTGCGTCATCAGTTCATTCCGCCACAGCAAGCATTGCGCAGGCTCGGACAAACGCACCGGTTCGGGTACGATTGCCGCATTTTTCGCTGTCCTCCAACGCGCCAGAGTATTCCACCAGATGTCCATGGTGCGCACTGAAGGATGAAAGCCAATCGTCAACGCTGCCCAGGCTTGCGGCGGAATCATCGCAGCATCGGCTTCTGTGGCCACCGTTGCATCCGCCGCATCAAAGGCACCAACAAATGACCACTCCAGTTGCGCCATTTCCGCAGGCCAATGATGTTCGCCACTGTCCGGCTGATAACCCAAAAATTTTGGGAAGTCCTGACCAAACCAGCGTAACGAATAATAGTGAGACGGATATTTGTGGATGTAAGCCATGCAGGCTTCTTCGAACACGTCTGCACCCAGCAACGGTTTCAATATTTCATAATCACTTTCCAGCGCTTCTTCCAGACGGGAATAGTAGGCGTTACCGTAGATTGCCAGGCGAACATCACTGGATACAGCCTCGGTACTATTGATGAATTGTCCGAAGGCTTTATCGCCCGTCATCACGTTGCGTTTGAAGGCATTTTGTAATTCTTTCAAGCTGGACATTGCGCTGTCTCCAGTTGCCCTCGACTACCCAACACGCCGTTCGCAATGCTGCGCAACTCAGCCAACTCCGCCATCAATTCATCAAACGGCGGGAATCGATCATCGCGTTCGATCATCGCCGACACCGGACCAAAATGTTTCAACGCCTCGGCATACAAGTCCCACACCGGTTGCACGACGGGATGATCATGCGTATCGATCACGTAATCACCGTAGTCACTGTGTCCGGCCAAATGAAACTGCCACACACGTTCGGCGGGGATGCCCTTAATATAATCCAGCGGATCAAAACCGTGATTGCGCGCACTGACGTAAATATTATTGATGTCGAACAACATCAGGCAGTCGGCGCGTTGCATGATCTCGCTGTGAAATTCCCACTCAGTCATTTCCGACTGCGTGTAACTGACGTAACTGGAGGCATTCTCTAACAGTATTCGTCGACCCAAATAATCCTGCACCTGTTGCACGCGTGCGACGACATGATCAATGGCTTCTTCATTGAACGGTAGCGGCATCAGGTCATGCAGGTTTTCCCCGCCCTGCCCCGTCCAGCACATGTGATCTGACACCCACTGCGGCTCAACGCGATCAATCAGTTGCTTCAATCGCTTCAGGTAATTTTGATCCAACGGATCGGTGCCGCCGATGGACATTGATACACCATGCATCACGATAGGATAATTTTCACGTACGTGATCTAAAAAGTGCAGCGGCTTACCGCCGTCCACCATGTAATTTTCCGAGATGATCTCAAACCAATCCACATCGGGACGAGTTTCTACAATGGTCTCGTAGTATTCTGGCCGCAGGCCCAGGCCGCAGCCCAAATAAGGTTTGTCCATTTTTATTTCCATTTGCACAAGCTCACCCTAATTCGTATTCATCTGCGCTACAACGCACCATCCACTCGGCACATAAAAAAGGCCGGTGTCACAAGGTCACAAAACCCTGCCACACCGGCCTCTGGCAAACAACAGCTAACTGTTGTTAGTCGCCAATTTTACCGCCGACACCATCACAGGCATGTTTGGACATGGCGATGAAGCCTTGACCCTTGCAGGAGCTTTTGCCCTTGCAAGCGTTAGTGGCAGATTTACAGTCATTATGGCCTTTGCATTTGTTCACGCCATAACAATGAACTTTCGCATCGTCACCCGCGTGCACGACAGACATGGGCGCAAAGGCGAACAAGCTGGCGGCCGCAATGGCCAGGGCAACATTTGTGGTTTTCATTGCTTTCATCGATCTCTCTCCTTGGTTTGAACTACATATAGTTTAAACGTAAAATTTTATTGAAAAATAAACTACGCACTTCCATGAAAACAGGAAATTATCCCGCATCTATCACAACAGCGTGCTGACTCTATCACCCTGTACCTCGGTGTACGTACAGGCTTCGACGCAGCATCCTGCTGATTGTTACGCTATCCGGTGGAAAAGTATAGATGGTTTACCAACGTTAAAGTTCCAGCTCCCCGGTGCCTTGCCCGCGCAGCTCATCCGCAATGGCCACCGCCTGCTGCCATGCAGGGTTCTGCTGCAACGAATCCCTGTCAAGATTATGCCGCTCGTGCAACCGGGCCAGGCGCACGTGGGCCACAGGATCCTCATGTGCGCTCAGACTATCCAGCAGCCGCACCGATTCCTCGGGATGATTACACACCAGTACCATGTCGCAGCCCGCCGCCAGCGCCGCCTGTCCGCGTTCAACGATATCGCCCATTACGTGCGCACCCTGCATGGTGAGGTCATCACTAAAGATCACCCCCTGAAAGCACAGCCGTTCGCGCAGTACATTTTTTAACCAATAGGATGAAAAACAGGCAGGCTTGTCATCCACCGCTGCATAAATCACGTGCGCGGGCATGATGCCGCCCAGCCCGCCGCGGATCAGCCGACCGAAAGGTTTCACGTCTTGCGCGTAAATGTCCTCGAAGGAACGCTCATCCACCGGCATGTCCACGTGCGAGTCCGGCACCACCGCACCGTGACCGGGAAAATGCTTGCCCGTGGCCACCATGCCAGCGCGGCGCATGCCCAGCATGTAAGAAATAGCCAGCTCGCCCACGGTTTCGGGGTTGCGGTGAAAGGCGCGGTCGCCGATCACCGTGCTTTTGCCAAAATCCAGATCCAGCACCGGGGCAAAGCTGAAATCGATACCCACCGCGCGTAGCTCCGCCGCCATCAGCCAGCCACAGGTCTCAGCCAGATGTTTGCCACGTTTTGCATCGTCGTTGTAAATCTCACCAAACACACTGGCCGGAGGCAGCTCGGTAAAACCGTGTCGAAAACGCTGCACCCGCCCGCCTTCGTGATCCACTGCCACTAATAAATGCGGATCGCGCAAGCCGTGAATATCCGCCACCAGTTTTTGCAATTGCTCCGGTGATTCGTAGTTACGTGTGAACAGAATCACCCCACCCACCAGTGGGTGGCACAGCATCTCGCGTTCTTCCGCGGTGATCTCCAGACCGGCGAGGTCCAGCATGATGGGGCCGAGTGACATGTTTTGCTAAAAAACCTCTAAACGTAGGTTGGGGTGAACGACGTGAACCCCAACAATGATGTTCGTTAATTCGTTGGGGTTCGCAAGCTCACCCCAACCTACTCGCTGAATCAATAGCGGATCTGACCTTCTTGTTAAAGTTAGAGTTCGCTCTCGCCTTTGATTTCCATTTCAGCATATTTTGTTTTACCGCCCTTGCCTAAATGACAATTAATTTTTACTTTGTTGCCTTTAATTTTCCATTGCCCTTCCACATGCAACATATTTCCCTTGTTCCACCATTTTGCTGTCCAGTTGTGTGGCGTTATATTCTTAGATCTAAAATAACTGAATGATTCAGCTTTACACCAATCCCTAAGATCAGATTCGTGAAATATTGGCTTTTCATCTTCATCGTTACCAAACGCATAAGTTGAAACCAATAAAAGTATGGAGGCTAATGAAATTATCTTCACATTAAGTATCCCGATAAGGACTCTAACAAGTTGTTATCGTTTCCTGTTTCGTACATCAAGCTTATCCCGCAACCGATCGCCCAACAGATTGACAGACAACACCACCAGCATCAAGGCCACGCCGGGCACCAGCACCATGTGCGGGGCCACCAAAAGGTACCGTGCGCCATCACGAATCATGCTGCCCCAGGAGGCCTCCGGCGGCTGCACACCCAGGCCGAGGAATGACAACCCCGCTTCGGCGATGACGATACCGGCGATGCCAAAACTGGCTTCGACAATCAGCGGCGCCATCAACAGCGGCAACAAATGTTTAAACACGATACGCCCGGTACCCGCACCCAGCGCCACTGCCGCCTGCACGTGTTCGCGGTGTTTGAGGCTCAGCACCTGCGCCCGTGCCAGTCGCGCGTAACCCACCCAGCCGACGATGCTCAGCGCGATCACCACGTTTTCGATACCGGGGCCGAGGATGCCCGCCAGTGCGATGGCCAGCAGGATACCGGGAAAGGCGAGGAAGATGTCGATGATGCGTACCACCAGCAAATCCCACTTACCACCGAGGTAGCCGCTGAAGGTGCCAACGATCGTGCCCACGATGGTGGACACCAGCACCACCCACAGCGCAACAATAAATGAGGTCTGCGACCCGGCCAGCACCCGCGCCGCCAGCGAACGGCCGAGGTCGTCCGCGCCTAACCACAATTCGCTACCCGGTGGCAGCAGGATGTGTTCCAGCGCAATGGCGTCCGGGTCTAACGGTAAAAAGGAAGCCGTGAGCGCCACCAGCGCCCACAACAGAATCAGCGCCAGTGGCAGCCACAGACCCAGCACACTGACTAACGTGAATCGGGATTGTTTTAACGCGACAGCGTTGCTCATGTCTGTGACCCCAACCGAATTCTTGGATCAAACCAGCCATAAGCTAAATCGGTGAAGGTATTCACCAGCACGTAAGTCAAACTAATCAGC
>CAZXZI010000085.1:0-12335 GCA_964645165.1 uncultured Ectothiorhodospiraceae bacterium | reverse complement strand
AGCACATCATATTGCTCATGTTCTGACACTGCATGTTTGATCCGTGGATTAGACCAGATCTGGGCGGCCGCCTGTGGATCGCGACGCGCCAGGCGTTTGATCACATTGATCAATAATTGTGGCGCCATGGGGTGAGTGCTGCGGGTAATGCGTTTTTGATACCTCGGTAGTAACTGCGGTTTGCGATGTAGCTTGATCCACAGCTGAGCCAGCTTTTGATCCATTGCCGGTAGTGAACGTACAAGATAACGCGCCAGTGTGCGATGGCCCTTGTTTAGCGCCAGGGCCAGGCGTTGCCACACCAGCTCAGGGGTGAGTTTGCCCGCGGACTTCCAATGTTTAAAGGTACGATCGCAGGGGCGGGGTTGGGAGCGGCCGGCGAGCCACAGTTTTTCAATCTCAGGGTAGGCGGTTTCCGCCTGACCTGTACGGATCAGCGCGTAAAGCCGCTGGCATTGCAAGCGCACATTGTGCGTGGGCGTGTAAAAATCCAGGTACTTCTGCCAGCGCCCCTGGCGCGCAAACTGGCGTAAGAGTTTTTGCCGCAGTGCGCCTGCTATGGGTAGATCCTGGTATTGCTCGAGAAACGCAGAGAGTTCCTTGGCCGGAGTTTTGTGCAGGCGACGCTTGATACTTTGATACTGTAAATAAGGGTAGAGTGGGTATTCCGTGAGCGTGGGCAAGATACGACGAAACTCAGATAAGCGTCGCAAACGCAGTGCTTTTTCCGCGGCTAAAAACTGGCTGCGTTGTTCGGCAAGCACGCTACCGTTGAAGTTGACGACGCGATCCACCAAGCTGTTTTGTGTCGTTTCGTGCGGTACTGCCCACAATAAAGTCGGATACAGCGCAGCGAGAATGAGACCAATGCGCAGCCAGTTCACGCGAGTTTCGCGCAATGAAGTACATTGCAGAATGGGCTGAATAATGTGCTTCACGTGTGTCCTTGATGCGTGGGATATTGCGTCATTGCTAAGGCCTTTATCGGCCATTTTTATGCAATGTTTGAGGCGTGAGCCACAGGTATTCAATATATTTGAATGATTTGCTCAAATGTTTCTTCTTTTTGTTCAGCAGGTAATTGATTATGCTCATTTTCCACTTGTTAAACCAGCGCAACATTTAGCGGCTGTTTTGCGTCAATAAACGATGCGCACGGCACTTACGCAACTAGAAAGGGAGCAAAAAATGACCATGTACACCCGCGGAGAACCTTACGAACATTCACTAAAAAAAGGTGAAACGGCTTATATTTGTCAATGCGGCCACAGTAATACACCGCCGTTTTGTGATGGTAGCCACAAGCAGCATCCGGGTATCGAGCCGCTGGCTCACACTGCGGCGGCAGACGAAACTCTCTACATCTGTGGCTGTGGCAAGACGGCTAACAAGCCTTGGTGCGATGGCAGCCACGCTAATTTTTAGCGAGCTTGATGATGCAAGAATTACTCGCAAATCCCGCTATGCAAGCCGCTGGAGCACCTTTCGTAGTGGCTTTAGTACTGGCGCTATTATTGCGTCGATTTATGCCTGCTGGCATTGGTGTGGCAATCATCGCGGGCTTTCTGTTGGCGGTATGGCTAGCCACCGGGCTGACGCTGCAGCCACTGACTTCTACGCGCAAGATTATTGTGTGCAGTCTGGCTTTGCCGTTTGTGGCATTGTTGCTGGAGATGATCCCACAGATGGCGCATCCAGTAGGCTTAAAACGTATCTCCCAAACCTTTCCGGCGTTGCTGGTGGTAGCAGCGGCGTTATGGATAATCTGGCCGGTAATGCACCGACAGGAGGGCATGTCGGAATGGTTTATGGCGCTGCCAGTGGTACTTTATGTTGCGGTGATTATCGGTAGTGCGGGGTTTTTGGGCAGACGGCAGGACAGACCGTTGCAGGCATTTAGCACACAGGCTGCTCATGCATTGTTATTGGCAATGGGCACGGGGGCAACTGCGTTGATAGCAGCATCGGCTCTGTACAGTCAGTTGGCATTTGCTGTTTCAGCAGCAACGGGGGCCGTGATTGTCGCGCTCATGTTGGCTTCATCTGAGAAGCCGATCAAACTGGGTTCGCTTGCCGTCTATGCCGCTGCTGTACCAGTGGCGCTATTGGGTGCAGCAGGGACAGTTTATGCGCAGCTACCGGTGCTGGTGTTATTGTGTCTGGCACTGGTACCGCTGTTTGCGTGGCTGCCGTTGATCAAACCACAGCAGCGTTGGTTACAGTTGATCGTGACCTGTCTGTGGGCCAGTGTCCCGATATTTCCAGCGATCTGGTTGGCCTGGCGTACCGCGGAACCGGTGAGTTTTTAGGCCGGTGTTTACTCCACTGAAAAATTGCAGGAATGAAAAAGGGTGTTGCTGCCAAGACATTTTTCACACTTTGTAAGCCTTTTTATGATCCCTTTATTCAATCCTTTTTACTTAAGTTTTTTTGCTAACCATTGTTACTTAACCACTTTTAGTTAACCAAGGAGAATAAAGATGAAAAAAATAATGATACTCGTGAGCTTGCTGTTCATGCCAATGAGCGGCATGGCGGCATCGTACACCATCGATCCAGCACATACTTTTCCTAACTTCACCATTAGCCATTTGGGCTTTTCAACTCTGCACGGGCGTTTTGGTAAAACCAGCGGCAAACTCAGCATGGACAAGGCCAAGGGTACTGGCTCGGTGGAAATTGTGATTGATGTAGCTTCGGTCAACACGGGGTTCAAAAAACGTGACAAGCACCTGCGTTCGCCAGATTTTTTCAACGCGGTTGAGTTCCCGGAAATGACCTTTAAATCGACCAGGGTGACTTTTCAGGGAGAAGGTGCCAGTGTGGTGGGCGATTTAACGATTAAAGGTGTCACCAAATCTGTCACGCTTGCGGTGGGCCGTATACATTGTGGTGTGCACCCGTTCAGTAAAAAACAGGTTTGCGGCTTTGACGCGACTACCCGTCTGAAACGCTCCGACTTCGGGATTAAATACGCTCTGCCAGCTATTGGCGATGAAGTAAATCTGACTCTAGAGGTGGAAGCGACCAAAAACTGAGCACATTACCCTCGCCGTTTTTGACGTGGGGCGTATGCCCATTGGGGTGTAGTGCAACCACTTTGCTGTGGCATACTGCCTTCAGGGTGTTAATGCTTGGTGGCTAATGGATTTGGTCAATTTTTCTACACTAATGCATATTTAAGTTGCCTAAAAATGAGTCGATAGAACAAGTGGGTCAGCGTAATTCACTGTAATATCAGAAACGATTTGAGATTGATGTATTCACTCGCTGGGGATATCGGGTATTATTTTCGGTAATACCGCTATAAAAACAAGTACGGAGAACGAGAATGCCAGTTACATCTGAAGTTTCAACAGATGACAATACCGTCACCATCAAAATCAGTGGCCGCTTCGATTTTGCAGTGCAAAATGAGTTTCGGGATTG
Organism: uncultured Ectothiorhodospiraceae bacterium; assembly: GCA_964645165.1. Lineage (GTDB taxonomy): Bacteria > Pseudomonadota > Gammaproteobacteria > SZUA-152 > SZUA-152 > SZUA-152. Next base: position 8,906 of record CAZXZI010000085.1, on the reverse strand, counting down.
TTACTACAATTCGGATCCAGGCGAAAAAATGCAATTCATTATCAACATGAATGGCGCGAATTACATGGATAGTTCTGCGTTAGGTATGTTGCTGATGATGCGGGAATACTTAGGGGGTAACGCCGCGAATATTTCTATCACCAACTGTTCCCCCGATATTAAAAACATATTAACCGTAGCCAACTTCCAAAGTTTGTTTAACATGGAATAAGGCAACGACTATGCGCCCACGTTTCATTCTTCTTTTCGCGGCTGAACATCACTTTAGCTGAAACCTTCTACCAGCAAATGATTTTGGCTGCCTGCTACTCATCTCGTGAATTCGTCCAGTTACATCGGTATGTCTAAAAACACGCCTTTACAAGGAAAAACGCTCACCGTACTTGTCGCGGATGACGATATCCCGAACCGTCTTGTTCTAAAAGCGATCCTTGAAAAACAAAACTACCGAGTGCTGCAGGCAGATGACGGCTTTCAGGCCGTGGATGTGTTTACCCAAGAACAGCCTGATTTGGTGTTGATGGACATAAAGATGCCCAATATGGATGGTTATGAGGCAACGCGGCAGATTAAGGCGATGAGCATCGATGCATTTGTGCCGGTGATTTTTCTGACCGCGACTTCTGATAGTGAAGGACTTGCCAAGTGTGTTGAATCGGGTGGTGATGATTTTTTAACAAAACCGTATAACCGTATTTTATTGCAAGCACGTATCGACGCTCTTTTACGAATTCGTGAGTTGTACAATACCGTCCAAGAACAACGCAATGAATTGGCTGACCACCAAATACGCTTAGACCGAGAAAGACAGTTAGCTAAACGATTGTTTACAAACATCGTTGAAACTGGCTCACTCGATTTACCCTATGTGCAATCCATGCTGTCGCCGATGTCTCTTTTCTCGGGTGATATTTTATTGGCTGCACCAAAACCATCAGGCGGCTTACATGTGTTGCTCGGAGACTTTACTGGTCATGGCCTTGCTGCGGCGACGGGTGCATTACCGGTTTCCAGTATTTTTTATGGAATGACAACTAAAGGTTATTCCATTGGAGAAATTGTCAGCGAGATAAATACAAAATTAAAGGTAATTTTACCAACCGATATGTTTTTGGCGGCTTGTGTGATTGATATTAATCCGGGTAGTCACACCCTGTCTGTGTGGAATGGTGGTATTCCACCAGTGGTTATATATGGTGAAGAAGAACAGGAAATTATACGTACATTACCTCCACGCCACTTACCCTTAGGTGTCTCTGATGATGATAGCTTTAGTCGACGCGCCGAGGTTATGGAGATGCGGCAGAATGATCGTATCTATATTCATTCGGATGGCATAACGGAGGCTGTTAACCCTAATGGTGCCATGTTTGGTCGCCAACGACTGGAAGATATTTTTATCAAAAATATGTCTTCGGCCGCATTGTTTAGTGAAATACGTGATGCCCTTACTGAATATCAGGCGGGTGGAGCTCAACAAGATGATATGACGATGATCGAGCTGTGTTATAACCAGCAGCAATTGGAAGACACTGTTTTTCATGATAGTGCGCAGGTTAAATTGACTGAGCAATTATCATCTAAATGGAGTTTCTCAATGGATTTATGCGCAGACCTGTTGGGACGTTTCGACCCTTTACCGTTATTGATTCAGTCCGTTTGCGATATGCAAGGTTTTAGAGGACAACGTCAACAATTGTATACCGTTTTTTCGGAGTTGTTCAGTAATGCGTTGGATCATGGAATTTTGAATCTTGATTCCGATTTAAAAAGAACGGCGGATGGCTTTGCAAAATACTATATGGAACGAGAAGCTCGACTCCTTAATCTAAAAGGGGGTAGCATCAAAATTTGTGTGTCACATCAACCGCATGATGATGGCGGTATCTTAACCATACGCATTGAAGACTCGGGCAAGGGATTTGATTATAAAAAAAATCAGGTATCTTTGGAGAAAAATATTGGCAATTCTGGACGTGGAATCCAATTGCTGGATTCTATGTGCGAAAAGATTGAGTACCTGGATAAAGGAAATGTTGTTGAGGCAACCTATCGATGGCATTAATGGTTAGAATAATTGTAAAGGAAAGAGCGTGGCCTTAAAAATTATCATTGAAGGAAATATCTATTCTGTTGAGATTCCCGAGGATATCGTGCGGGATGGCGAGTCATTTTTTGGGAAGTTGGAAACTGATATGGATAACGGTTGGCAAATGAATCGGGAATGGGTTGAAAACCCGAATATCTTGCAGCGCTGTCAAATCGTATCTGACAGAATCGCGGACGCCATCAATAGTGAAAATGAGATGCTGACATACTTGCTGGCGGGTTACATCGCGACACGTATGCCCGAGGTGACAGAGGTACGCATCGACACTGATGGAGAGATGGCAGAAACCCAGCTCATTTCTGCGTAAGTAGCATTAACTGGCTTCATTAGGTCAATCCATTGACTCTTTAAGTCGCTTTTTGGCGCCTGTTCTCGTCAACTAATTGGCAGTTCGACGTAGTGTTCTTTTTCGGCGGTCACCGTCGGCGTACTCAGCAAAATCAATTCGGCGTTCTACAATTCGGCGTCGATCTGCGGTCACCAACGTGCCATGACTGTCCACATAGGGGAAATCCAGCTGGCACTCCCAGCTACGGCGGTCGTCTCCAGTGCGGCGTTCAGTTGATTGACGTCGTTCTTCTGTTTGAAATTGTTGCGACACAGCATCCTCCTCAGGTGCATCTCATGAAGTTAATCATCAGAGTTAAGCACAAAAAATGCCAATGTCATTATTTGATGAGGATTGCGCTACAGAAAATACCTGTGTTTCGCGGCTCTTTTTTTAGGAAGAGGGTGAATATCATTTCAATAAAATAGCATTGATTTCACCAAACCGGCGTAACCAGGGTGACCATTTTCGAAATACGGCCGGTAAGGTTTTGCGTGCTTTCTCTGCAACCTGGTAACTTGAGAAACTTCCGTAGATAAGGTTAACCCATTCTCCACCTTTGCTGTCTTTGGTTTTGAATTGCACCATGACCCGTTCCATTTGCTCAGAAGCGGCTAATTTTAGTATCCAGGCCTCGTCTTTACTGCGTGCAAGTTGGATGGTGTAGTGGCCACGCTGTTGTTTCTCTATCCAAGCCAAACCTTTAGCCACTGGATTACTGTGATAGGGGGCGTGTGCAAGCGGTAGGGTGGGTTTGCTTTTTTTAACGGGGGCAACAGGGCGGCTCTCCATTAGGGCTAGTGACTCTGTTGCTTGTTTCACGCCTTGGCGTGAAGCAATACGTAACCAATACTTTGCTTCTTTGATGCTCTGTTTTACGCCTATACCTTCTGAGTAGATGCGTCCCAAATTGTATTGTGCAAATGAATAACCGGAATTAGCGGATTCCTGATACCAGTAAGCCGCGGCTTTTTGATTTATGGGTACTCCTAAACCGTTCTCATACAACACTGCCAAATTATTTTGTGCGATTGCATGACCTTGTTCTGCGGCCTTTTTGTACCAGGCAACCGCCGTCGTTGAATTACGTTTCACACCATTGCCAGTGTGGTACATCCAGGCTAGCGCCGCTTCTGCCTTTGCGTAACCTTTTTCTGCTAGTGGAGCCCAGGCCTTAAATGCCACCTCGTATTGGCCAAACATGAACGCCATACGAGCGTTGCCATAAAGTGTTTCTACAACATTTTCTGGCAATGCGTCCTCATCATCGTCATCACAGCAGTCGGTGTCGGCATAAGGCGCAATTTCTTCCTCTAATAATGACCCAGCATCTGAAGAATCAGTGTCTGCAATACAGAGTTGGCTGAATAACAAACTGAACAAAATAATGAGTATGCGCCAGACAGGACAGCAGAAAATATTATTAAGAGGCATCTCGAGCATATATTGGTTAAATTTATGGGAAACAGTTTCGTGGCAAGTGATGGGGCAACGCTTATTGAAACGGCATTTCAGTGGATGTCTTTAGTTTTATTGGTTGTTTGTTGGTTGGCACATTAGGAGTTTTGTTCCTATTCAAAAACGTTCGGCGTTTGAATGTGATTCGTCAGGGTACTACAGACTAAGATGAAAGGCAGGCCATGGCCTTGGGAGACATCAGTTCGTCCAATAACTTTGCAGTTATAAATTAATGGACTCTCACATTAACAACATATCCATATAAATCAACAGTTAACAAACTTGGCTTATTTTTTGCCGCGGCTGTTCGGTTCTCCAGAGGGAAAATTATAATATAGGAGGTGGTGAACCCTTGCTCAGCCCGCCCCTATAGCGGGGTTATTTATAAGGGGATATGGGGCAGAGATGCTCTTGATTTGACTAGTTTATCTTGAAAAACCCATATTTAGTGGTTGTGTTGCCATTGATCCGCGGGCTGATTTGCCCGGAAAATCATCACCTGTTTTACGCCGAAGAGCACCAATCGTTGTCTTTGATTATTAGCAATTGGTTGTTTTCAGTATCGACTCATTAGTAATAACCTGAGCACAACAACCAAACTATCTTCAATATCGACATCGAGACGTGTAGTGAATGGTGTGACTCTGTGAAAGTCATTGCATGTTTTGGAGTTTGGCCGCTATGCTGTGCGCCAGATTTATTTTGCAGTTTCATCAACGAGCCTGACATGCCAACCACCATCGTTCGTCGCGCGGCAAACGCCGCCGATTCACTGAAAAACACCGCGCTGCATCCCATACTCGCTCGCATTTATGCCCAGCGTGGCATTACATCATCAGCAGAGCTGGAGCGCGGTCTGGCACACCTTCTGCCGGTGGATCAATTAAAGGGTGTCGAAGCAGCGGCAGAACTGTTGGCCGAGGCCATTACTCAGCAACAACGCATTCTCATCGTTGGTGATTTTGACTGCGACGGAGCCACGAGCTCGGCGCTGGCGGTGCGGGCGCTACGCGTGCTCGGCGCGGAGCAGGTGGATTATCTCGTGCCTAATCGTTTTGAATACGGCTACGGGCTGACACCAGAGATCGTTGTTGTGGCCGCTGAGCGTAAACCGGATCTCATCGTGACAGTGGACAATGGTATCTCCAGCATCGACGGCGTGGTTGCTGCCAATGAGTGCGGTATTCGCGTGCTGGTCACCGACCATCACTTGCAGGGCCACGAATTACCCGCGGCGGCGGCCATTGTTAATCCCAATCAGCAGGGCGATGAATTCCCCAGTAAAAACCTGGCCGGTGTCGGTGTGATCTTTTACGTGATGTTAGCGCTGCGTGCAGTGCTGCGCGAGATGGCTTGGTTCGAGGAACAGGAAAAAAAAGAGCCCAACCTCGCTGAGCTACTGGATCTGGTGGCGCTGGGCACGGTGGCCGACGTGGTGCCGCTGGATCACAACAATCGTATTTTGGTGGGGCAGGGGCTGGCGCGAATTCGTGCAGGCAAATGCAACGCGGGCATTTCGGCACTGATCGCTGTGGCGAAACGCAATGCGTCGACGTTGGCGGCGACGGATCTGGGTTTCGCGCTGGGGCCGCGATTGAACGCCGCCGGCCGGCTGGACGACATGTCGCTAGGCATCGAGCTGCTGCTCACCGATGATCCGGCGCGCGCGCAGGAATTGGCACAACACCTCGATGGCCTCAACCACGAACGTCGGGCGATTGAGCAGGAAATGAAAGAAGAGGCCATGGTCATTCTGGATGAGATGGAGCTGGATGAGGGCACAGACTTGCCTATCGGCCTGTGCCTGTTTGAACCGCATTGGCACCAAGGCGTCATCGGTATTCTCGCCTCGCGCATCAAAGATAGATTGCACCGGCCAGTGATTATTTTTGCACAAGCCGATGATGACACGATCAAGGGCTCGGCGCGCTCCGTGCCCGGCCTGCACATCCGCGATGCGTTGGCTGCCGTGGCGGCGGGTAACCCCGGCCTGCTGAACAAATTCGGTGGCCACGCCATGGCTGCCGGCATGAGTCTGAAGCTGGAAGATTTCGAGCGTTTCCGCGATGCTTTCGATACCGAAGTGCGGCGTCACCTCGGCCCGGAATACCTGTGCAGGGAAATCCTCAGCGATGGCGAGCTGGCACAGAACGAATTGAATTTGGATCTGGCCGAAACCCTGCGCGCCGGCGATCCCTGGGGACAAGGTTTTCCCGAGCCACTGTTCGACGGCGTGTTCGAGCTGGTGAGCAAACGCATCGTCGGTGAAAAACACCTCAAGCTGGTACTGCGGCTCATCGGAGTAGAGAGCCGTGAGCAGCAGGCCATTGATGCCATTGCCTTTAATACTGTGGATGATGACTGGCCGGCCGAAGTGAATCAAGTCGAATTGGCCTATCGATTGGAGGTGAATGAATTCAATGGTCGTCGCAGCGCGCAGTTACTGGTGGAACATATAAAACCGCTGTGATGCCGGCGGTTGGCCATTGGCCGCCACCGCACAAAACCTCAGTATTATTAGCCTGGCTTCAACATAGATCAGGATGACCTATGTTGAGTCGCCCGCGAAACACCGGCGCAAATTGCGAATTTGCTTGTGTTTTGCGGGCTCGCGTTGGCTATCGCCAACGGCGGTGCATCTCTCGGCAACTGCTCCTTGCGTCGCCTAATAGCGCCTACTGTTGGTGCTCTACCTCCTGCATCCATGCAGTCGTGCACCGCACTATTATTTCAGCCTATAAAGCGGCCGGATTAATAACGACACCAAAAGATAAAGAAGCTGGTTAAGCTGTCGATAGTAGGGAATCAAAGTGGATTCCTCACTGGCAAGGATACCGACATGCTGAATAACTTCAAAATCTCAACCCGCCTTTATCTTGGCTTTGGGAGTATTTTAATCCTCACTCTGCTGATGATTATTCCCACGGCGCTCAGCAAAATCTCTGATTTGACCCGTGATGCCGAGCAGCGAGAGTTGGCTGGGCTGTTTGAGAGCGCGAAAGCAGAGCTGGCTTCCGAAGGTCGCTTGGGAGAATCTTTGAGCACTCTGGTGGCTAATTTGGAACCCGCACAGCGTCTGTTTGCCGCCGGTGATCGCGATGGGCTGGCCGCCGTCATGGTGCCGGTGTTCAAGAAAATGAAAACTGACTTTGCGGTGCGTCAATTCCAGTTCCATACACCACCGGCAACATCCTTTTTGCGAGCGCATAAGCCGGCCAAATTTGGTGATGACCTTTCATCATTTCGCGCTACCGTACTTGCCACCAACCGGGATAAAAAACGGGTGCATGGTCTGGAGAAGGGTGTAGCCGGACTGGGGATTCGTGGTATATCGCCAGTATTTTACCAAGGCAAACACATTGGTTCTGTGGAGTTTGGCATGTCATTTGGCCAGCCTTTTTTCGAGCAGTTTAAGAAAAAATATGGCGTCGATATCGCCCTCTACGTGGAACGTGACGGTAACTTCAAGACCTTTGGCTCCACTCTTGAGAACAAGTTGTTGCAGGACGATCAGCTGACTGCAGCCATCAAGGGTGAACCGGTGACGCTACAGGCCGAGGTGGGAGATACCCCGCTGGCAGTGTACGGTGCCAAAATCACCGATTTTTCCGGCAAGCCTGTGGGTGTGTTGGAGATCGCCATGGACCGCACTCACAATGTGGCGGCGCTGGATGGCGCCCGTCTGCTCACCATGGTTATTGGTGGCTTAGCCCTCTTTATCGGCATTTTAATTGCGTTGGCAATCAGTCGCTCGATTGGCAAACCCTTGCAGCAGACCACTGCCGCCATGAATGATATCGCCCAGGGTGAAGGCGATCTCACACAGCGTCTGTCCGTTAATGGCAAAGATGAGATTGCCGAATTATCGCAGGCCTTTAATCGCTTCGCTGAAAAGGTGCAGCAAATGGTGGTACAGGTGTCCGGTTCTACGTCGCAGCTGGCGAGTGCCGCCGAACAGATGTCGGTAATCACTGACGAAACCCACCAAAGCGTAGAAGATCAACATTCTCAAATTGAACAGGTGGCCACTGCGATCAATGAAATGGCCACGACCGCACAGGAAGTGGCGAGCTCTGCATCCAATGCGGCACAGGCTGCGCATACAGCCGACGAGGAATCCAAGCAGGGTGGCGTTGTGGTGCAAGAAACCATCGGCACCATTGATTCCCTGGCTAACGATATCGGTCAGGCGGTGAGTGTGATCAATCAACTGGAAGAAAATAGCGACAACATCGGCGGTGTGCTGGACGTGATTCGCGGCATTGCGGATCAGACGAATCTATTGGCGCTGAATGCCGCCATTGAGGCCGCGCGGGCTGGTGAACAGGGGCGGGGTTTTGCTGTGGTAGCGGACGAGGTGCGTACCCTGGCGCATCGCACTCAGGAGTCTACCCAGGAAATTCAGTCGATGATTGAGAGCCTACAGCTAGGAGCGCGAAATGCAGTGGAAGTGATGAACCAAAGTAATGAACGCTCACAGGCGTGTGTCGAAAAGGCCGCCTCTGCCGGGACATCGTTAACTTCAATTACGAATTCGGTCAACCAAATCAACGAAATGAATCTGCAAATCGCTACCGCAGCCGAGGAGCAAACATCTGTGGCGGAAGAGATTAACCGCAATGTGTTGCAAATCAACACGCTTGTTGAAAGCACGGCCACTGGCGCACGCCAGACCAGTTCGGCGAGCGTAGAATTAACGAATCTGGCCACGCAGCTGCAATCGCTGGTGGGTCAATTCAAAATTTAGACAGTAGTTTTCAGGGTTTCCGTCCGGGGGCCTAACCATGCTTTGTTAAAACCGCCTGCTTCTGCGGGCGTGTCAGCATTCACCCCAACCGCTGTCTGTAGTATCATTGCGCGCTTTTCTGGGACTCAAGTACATCCCCCCCGAAGGTCTAATGCTCATGCTCGAAATTGGTTTTATCTCCTCCCGCATCGAAGACATGCAAGGACGCGCCGACGATCTGACGGGGTATCTTTGACTATGAAACTAATCGCCCAATATCCATT
>CAZXZI010000084.1:0-12357 GCA_964645165.1 uncultured Ectothiorhodospiraceae bacterium | reverse complement strand
GACTTTCTGGATACCGGCCTGCGCCGGTATGACGATTAAGGAGTTAACGGGACAGCACTGACAATATTTATATCTTCCATGCTCCCCAACTCCTCCCTAAATAGTTATCCACAGTTACTTACAGCGACCCACCCAACATGGAATCACATTAGCAAGTAACTACTCCCTTTTCGCTTATACTATCTATATTCATCATTTGTCTGTAGGGAAACCACGAATATTCCGACTGATTTCTGGCAAGCATCAATTACCGAGCAAATAGCGAATAACGGTCTTGGAGAGCACTCGCTACTTTCTGGTAAGCTACCCCTATGAAATACAAAGACCTACGCGACTTCATCGATCAACTGGAACAAAGCGGCCAGCTCAAGCGCATTTCTCAGCAAGTCGACCCGAACCTGGAGATGACCGAAATCTGCGACCGCACCCTGCGGGCAGGCGGGCCAGCGTTGTTGTTTGAAAATGTCGCAGGCTCCACCATTCCCGTGCTGGGCAACCTGTTCGGCACCCCGAAACGTGTCGCCCTGGGTATGGGCGAAGATTCCGTTGAGGCGCTGCGTGAAGTGGGCAAACTGTTGGCCTTTCTAAAAGAGCCCGAGCCGCCCAAGGGCATGAAAGACGCCTGGGACAAGCTGCCCGTGTTCAAGCAGGTGTTGAACATGGCGCCCAAGGTAGTGAAAAAGGCCGCCTGTCAGGACGCGGTCATCGAGGGTGATGATGTCGATTTGAGCCAGCTGCCGATTCAAACCTGCTGGCCGGGTGATGCAGGCCCGCTGATTACCTGGGGGCTGGTGGTCACCAAAGGTCCGAATAAAGATCGGCAGAATCTAGGCATTTATCGCCAACAGGTCATCGGCAAAAATAAAGTGATCATGCGCTGGTTGGCCCATCGTGGAGGCGCGTTGGATTTTCGTGATTGGTGCGAAACACACCCCGACGAACGTTTTCCCATTGCTGTCGCCCTGGGTGCAGACCCCGCAACCATTCTCGCCGCCGTAACTCCAGTACCAGACGCATTGTCTGAATACGGCTTTGCCGGGTTGCTGCGCGGTTCCAAAACGGAGGTGGTGCAGTGCGCTAATTCCGACCTACAGGTACCCGCCTCCGCCGAGTTCGTGCTGGAAGGCTATTTGGAAGAGGGCGTAGTGGCCGACGAAGGCCCCTTCGGCGATCACACCGGATATTACAACGAGGTGGATAAATTCCCGGTATTCACCATCGAACGCATCAGCCATCGGCATGATCCCATTTACCACAGCACTTATACCGGACGGCCACCGGATGAACCTGCCGTGTTGGGCGTGGCGCTCAACGAAGTGTTCGTGCCGATTTTACAGAAACAATTCCCGGAGATCGTAGACTTTTATCTACCCCCCGAAGGCTGCTCCTATCGGTGGGCCTGCGTGAGCATGAAAAAACAATATCCGGGTCACGCCAAACGCGTGATGCTGGGCATCTGGTCGTTCCTGCGCCAGTTCATGTACACCAAGTTTGTGGTGGTGTGCGACGACGACGTAGACGTGCGCAACTGGCATGACGTGATCTGGGCCATGACGACGCGCATGGATCCGGGCCGCGATACCACGATTATCGACAACACCCCCATCGACTACCTGGATTTCGCCTCGCCGGTAAGCGGCCTGGGCTCCAAAATGGGCTTCGACGCCACCAATAAATGGCCAGGCGAGACTAACCGCGAATGGGGAGAACCCATTCAAATGACTGAAGAAGTGAAAGAAAGAGTCGATAAACTCTGGAAATCACTGGAAATTGATAACTTGACCGATGATGCGAGTGACAACAAACGGTAGCAGCCAGTCGGCCAGCACATATCGGCAAACTGTCACGGAACTTGCCGGTGGGCAGTGCCCACCCTACAATCGGCTAACGATAATCAGGCAGATATTTCAATAAAAGGAGCGAAGATGCGCACCATCATGTTATTGAACGCCAAGGGCGGATGCGGCAAAAGCACGCTGGCCAGCAACCTCGCCAGCTACTATGCCGCAGAAGGCAGCGCCGTCGGCCTGGTGGACTTCGACCCGCAAAAATCTGGGTTGGAATGGTTAAATGTCCGTTCGGAAGACGATTGGGAAATTACCGGCATAGACGGGACACAAAAAGACCTGAGTATTCCCCGCAATCTCGACGTGGTAATTTACGATGCACCCGCAGGCGTCAGCGGCAAAGACCTCACCGCATTGGTGAAACGCGCAGAAACCATTATCATTCCCGTATTGCCATCACCCATCGACATTCGTGCCGCTTCGCATTTTATCCGCGACTTGCTGTTAGTGGGTAAGGTCTCACGCAAGCAAACCAAGATTGCCGTAGTGGCCAACCGCGTGCGTGAAAATACCAAGGTATATCACACCCTGGAAAAATTCCTGACGAGCCTGAAGATCCCTTTTGTCACCACCCTCCGTGACACCCAAAATTACATTCGCGCTGAAGAACGGGGATTGGGGATTTTTGAACTTGCGCCGTCCTCTGTGACGCAAGATGTGGAACAGTGGGAACCGCTGCTCAAGTGGCTGCGCAGTAAACGCAGCATACCGGGTTAAAAATTACGTCCATCTTGCTGCGTATGAGCAACATGCTACGCACACTTTGCATCTTTGTTGTCTATTTTAGTCTCAGTGCTCACAGCCTTGTCGCCACGGCAGAGACCACAACCCAGCCCGTTGCCACGCAGGCCGCATCACCCAGCAGTCTATTCAGCCGCTATCAACAATTAAAACCGGCGTTGGCGAATAGCATCTTCGGTTCACCCATCGTGCTAAAAAGCAAAATTGGGAACAATATTGCACAAGGTGACGTTTTTGCCGTACTGGATACGCCCTTCATTTCACTACGTAACACTCTCGCACAACCGTCCCAGTGGTGTGAGTTGGCAATTCTGCACATCAACATCAAAACCTGCCTGTACGACAAAAACGATGTGCAATTTTTTGTCGGCAGAAACCATTATGAACCCCCGGAAGATGCCTTCCTGCTACAATACCAATTCAAACTACTGACCGATAATGAACAGCAATTAAACGTCAAACTGAGCGCCGCCGAAGGTCCCATCGGCACTTCCAACTACCAGCTACAACTGCAAGCCATCCCCATCGATGCGCAGCACAGCTTTCTCCGCTTCCGGTATCGTTATCAGTTTGGTTTTCTAGCCAAACTCGCCATGCAGACCTACCTCGCCACACTGGGGCACAATAAAGTCGGCTTCACCATCACCGGTACCGACGACCAGGGTCGAGCGACATACATCAAAGGGTTGCAGGGCATCATTGAACGCAATGTGATGCGCTACCTGTTTGCCATTCAATCCGTGCTGGAGGCTAACAAATCGACGATGGAATATCGTCAAACTGCAGCGATGGTTCGCTGGTATGCGCATATTCAGAAACATCCACGCCAACTGGTCGAGTTCTCACGCGAAGAATATATGCGCGATAAAAAACGTGAACTCAACAATCAACGGGAAATGCAAAAAGCATTTATACCTTAGTAATTTTGTGGCCGAAACGACAAAATGACCGGTCGTTGAAAGCATATTTTGGCCACGATGATTACTCTTTAACATTCATAATAATATATGTTCACGCACTAGGGGGCGTTCTCAATTAAGCTATATGACGACGGCAACCAAACTTAACATTGCCTGATAGGTGATCGCCAAGCGTTCATAACGAGTGGCAATTCGACGGTAATGTTTTAGTTTTTGAAATACCCGCTCTACCAAATTCCGCTCACGATATAAGTGCTCATCATATTCCCTTGGGACCTTTCTGTTTTTCCTCGGCGGTATAACCGCTATCGCTTCAGGCGTCTCGACAGTAGCAATAAACGCATCGGCATCATATCCTTCCCACTGATCATTTCTCAGGATTTTTCGAACCATGATTTTCCTCTACGGAAAAATCAGAGGATACAACAGTTTATCGTGCTTTATTAAACTTAATTGAGAACGCCCCCTAGCAACCTTGATAATCCATTTGCGGAGACCCTGCGCAACAAAACATTTTCAGCTTTTGACTTGGCGCCAAATAATAGGATAGGAATCCCATGATGGACTTCCTCAGCTTTAAAACCTTCATTAGCACAGAAGTCCTGATCGTGTTTTATTATTTAGGTGCGCTTATTTTTCCAGCAGGGATATGGTTTCTTAGTAAATGGCTCATCCACAAATATCACTTTGTCGACCTCGCTCACACCAAAGGAAAAGAACTTCTCTGGAACTCATTGAACAAAACGCAAAAAAACACTATCGTCGTAACTTTCGGATTATCCTCACTGCTTGTCGAGATTTTTTGGTGCATGCTATTTGAGTTTCTTATTACCTACATGCAAATGCAGGATGTGCATATACTGTCGGAATTATTTGTCGCCCAATAATATTTCCTAAAATATCTCGACGTACAGCATCATGGCTAAAATTTTCTTATTTTTATTACTCATATTATTTTCATTACTCACGTCTGCCGCTGACGTGAGCAAAACAAACTGGATAAAAGCCATGTCTACTGCCTTACCCGCCAAATTTTGCAACCCGGGAAATTATTACAGGCAGTGCTTCGACGTTACCATGCAGGAATGTAAAAAGACTGCTATAGCTGTGGCCACGACTTGCCTGAAAAATAATAAAAAAGATATCCCAAACACTTTGAAGCAGCCGAAAGATGGTACGCTCTGGGGCTCTGTTATTGGTGTATGCGCCAGCAGGGCCTATGAGGCTTCATTCATGCAGGAGCGCATTCGTAACGAAAAGTGCGATAATCCAAACAATTGGCAATGATGGATCTTTCATTCTCGCATGAAAAAAATTATTTCACATGAATGAGTTGAAAGAAAAATCAATTATCTGCCCCTATTGCGGCGAAACCATCATGGTTCTGCTGGACATCTCAGTACCACAACAAAGCTATATCGAAGACTGTCAGGTCTGCTGTCGGCCAATTAACTTTAACGTCAACATGGCACAGGATGGCGGAATTTCTGTTTTTGTCTCCAGTGAAAATGAATAAATCCCACCATGACAATCATTCACCTTAGCTATTCACCTCAGCGTCATTAAACATCTTTTCAAGGCATCTCCAATCTAACTCTCTATCATTTATTAAAAAAAAGGACAGAGGACAGCAATCCATGAAACCCGAACTCATCAGCTTCAAGCTCTGCCCCTTTGTGCAGCGTTCAGTGATTATCCTGCTGGAAAAAGGCATCGATTTCGACATCACTTACATTGATCTTCAAACCCCTCCGGATTGGTTTCTGACCATTTCCCCCTTCGGCAGGGTACCGATACTGCGCTACGGTGAGACGGTGCTGTTCGAGTCAGCTGTAATCAATGAATACATCGATGAGACCCATCCACCCGAGCTGCACCCGGCCGACCCCATGCTGCGCGCCCAAAACCGTGCCTGGATCGAATTCGGTGGTGGGCTCAACCTGGATATCCACGCCGTTATTGTCGCCAAAGAGGCGGACGATTTCGCGACCAAGTGTGACAAGGTAAAAAATGAACTGGCCCGTATTGAGGATCTGTTGGACGCCGGCTCCTACCTCAATGGCGAGGCCTTTTCCCTGGCCGACGCGGCCTATGCACCGACGTTAATGCGACTACAACTGATCCGGGAACATTATGGACTCGATCTCATGGACGGCCTACCTAAACTCCAGACCTGGGCCAAAAACCTGATGAACCGTGACTCGGTACCTCGCTCGGTGGTACCGGACTTTGCCGCGCTGTTTTGCGCCTCCATCACCAAGGCCAACGGCCAGCTCGCCAAGCTCAATAACGTAGATTAAGCCCCCCGGTAACCCTGCTGTGAGCCCGGCAGCATGATAAGATGCGGCCATGCTGACTTATCCTAATATCGACCCCATTGCCCTCAGTCTGGGCCCCGTAAAAATTCATTGGTACGGCATCATGTACCTCGTTGCCTTCGCTGCCGCTTGGTGGCTGGGTAACCGCCGCGCCAGGCTGCCAGACTCTGGCTGGAATGCTGAGCAAATTTCTGACGTGATCTTTTACGGCGCTATGGGCACGGTGCTGGGCGGGCGCATCGGCTACACCTTGTTTTATGGCTTCTCCCATTTCCTCGCCGACCCGCTCTCCATCTTTCGCATCTGGGAGGGCGGCATGTCCTTCCACGGCGGCCTGTTGGGTGTTTTAGTCGCCATGTGGCTGTTTGGCCGCAAGACAAAAAAAGGCTTTTTTGAGATCACCGACTTCATCGCGCCATTGGTACCCTTCGGCATCGCTGCCGTACGCTTCGCCAACTTCATCAATGACGAATTATGGGGTCGCGTGACGACCGTTCCCTGGGGCATGGTGTTCCCCACCGGCGGTCCGTTACCACGTCACCCATCGCAGATCTACGAGATGTTCCTCGAGGGCTTCCTGCTGTTCTTGATCGTCTGGTTTTATTCCGCCAAACCACGGCCACGCATGGCGGTATCCGGCGTGTTTGCATTGGGCTACGGCTGCTTTCGTTTCTTCGTGGAATTCTTCCGTCAGCCTGATGCACAGCTAGGCTTTGTTGCCTTCGGCTGGATGTCGCAGGGGCAATTATTATCCACGCCGTTGATCGCGCTGGGTATTCTTTTACTGGCCTTGGCATACCGCACAAAGACACCGCAACACAGTTAAAAATAATAATAAGCAGAGGGGAGCAGCATGCAGCAGTACCTGGATTTAATGCGCCACGTTTATGAAAACGGCACCACTAAAACCGACCGCACCGGCACAGGTACTAAAAGTGTGTTTGGCCATCAAATGCGTTTTGATTTAGCCCGGGGCTTCCCCATGGTCACCACCAAAAAACTGCACCTGCGCTCCATTATTCATGAGTTGCTCTGGTTTTTGAAAGGCGACACCAACATCCAGTACCTGAAAGACAACGGCGTGAAAATCTGGGATGAATGGGCCGATGAAAACGGAAACCTGGGCCCGGTGTACGGTTCGCAGTGGCGCAGCTGGCCTACCGCCGACGGCCGCCACATCGACCAGATCAGCCAGGTGGTCGAACAGATCAAAAATACGCCCGACTCACGACGCATCATCGTCTCCGCCTGGAACGTGGGCGAAATCGAGAACATGGCGCTGCCACCCTGTCACGCCTTTTTTCAATTTTACGTGGCCGATGGCAAACTCTCCTGCCAACTCTATCAACGCAGTGCCGATATTTTCCTCGGCGTACCGTTTAATATTGCATCGTACGCACTATTGACCATGATGATGGCACAGGTTACCGGCCTGCAAGTAGGTGATTTTATTCACACCCTGGGCGATGCACATTTGTACTCCAACCATCTCGAACAGACCAAACTGCAACTGTCGCGTAAACCACTGCCTCTGCCCTCACTAAAAATGAACCCGGACATTAGCGATCTGCTGGCTTTTACCTTCGATGATTTCGAAGTGGTGGGCTACCAATCTCACGAGCACATCAAGGCGCCCGTGGCAGTTTAGCCTCTAGCCACTCACCCCTAGTTACTCATTACTCACAGAAAATCTCTCGCATCCCAATAAAATATGATGCCAAAAAATACCCAGCACAAATCCACTCTCTCGCTCATTTGGGCCATGGCCGACAACCGCGTGATTGGCATCAAAAATCACCTACCCTGGAAACTGCCAGCCGACATGAAATGGTTTCGGCAAAATACCCTGGGCAAACCCATCATCATGGGTCGCCTCACCTTTGAATCATTTGGCGCAAAACCCCTGCCAGGCCGACGTAATATTATCGTGAGTCGTAATCCGAACTACACTGCCGATGGCATTGAAACCTTCAACTCACTGGAGGCGGCACTGGCCGCAACGAGTAATGCCGAAGAAGTCATGCTCATCGGAGGCATGTCACTCTACCAACAGGCGCTGCCATTGGCCGATCGACTTTACATGACGCTGGTACATGCGGATCTCGATGGCGACGCCTGGTTCCCGGACATCGATTTATCACATTGGCAACAAACCCGTCGTCAGGATTTCCAGGCCGATGAAAAAAACCCACATGCGTATAGTTTTATCACACTCGAAAAATCGTTAAAGGATTCAGCTGATGAGTAAACAATACGATGCTATCCCGAACACATTGCAAACATTTATCCAGACCCAAAAAATCTATTTTGTCGGCACAGCCGGGTACGAAGGCCGCGTCAATGTTTCACCTAAGGGCATGGACAGTTTACGTATTCTTGATGAGCACACCGTGCGCTGGCTGAATGTAACGGGCAGCGGTAATGAGACAGCCGCTCACGTATTAGAGAACCAGCGAATGACCCTCATGTTCTGCGCCTTTGATGAGAAGCCGATGATCTTACGACTTTATGGCCACGCGAAAACCGTGCAACCCGCTGACCCTGAATGGGCACAATGGGCTGACGATTTTCCACCATTGCCCGGCGCACGGCAGATATTTGAACTACAGGTTGACCTGGTACAAACGTCCTGTGGTTATGGAGTGCCATTTTTCGATTATAAAGAGGAACGCACGCAGCTCAGTCAGTGGGCGCAGAAAAAAGGGCCTCAAGGCATTCAGGAATACTGGGAGAAAAATAATACCACCAGTCTCGATGACCGGCCGACCAACATAAACAAGACAAATTAATTTATGGCGTCGCTGCCTTTGCCGCCGTTTCTTTGGCAATAAAGGATTCAATAATTTGCGTTGGCACAGCACCCACCTGTGCTGCACGCAGCTCACCACTGGGTGAGTAAATAAGAAATGTCGGCGTACCCACCCACGGCTGACCGGTCAGTCCCGTGTATAACTGTGCGACTTTTTCTGGCTCATCAATCAAATTTGGAAAGGTCACTCCATGGCGTTTAATGAACTGCTTTGCCTCTGCCTTTTTTTCTGCCCCATCCAGTGAGACACCCAAAATTGTCGCGTCCTTGTCTTTGTGAGCCTTATGAAATTTCACGTATTGCTTTGCCTCTGCATTGCAGGCGTGACAGTCTGATGCCCAAAGCATAACCACGGTCCATTTACCTTGACCCGTGTATTCGTCCAGACTGTGAAAGCTGCCATCAAAATCCTTCAACAGACCTGCGCTGAGATCAATGGCCATCGCCGGCATTGCGGTGAAAGTGATTGCCAAC
Organism: uncultured Ectothiorhodospiraceae bacterium; assembly: GCA_964645165.1. Lineage (GTDB taxonomy): Bacteria > Pseudomonadota > Gammaproteobacteria > SZUA-152 > SZUA-152 > SZUA-152. The sequence goes on along the minus strand of CAZXZI010000084.1, from coordinate 3,248 downwards.
GCCATTAGCAGGCTTGCCAATCGCCCTTTGCGTTGTGACCGATCTTGATTGTTGGGTCTGGTTTCAAATTGCATCTCTCACCGCCTTTGTTAATTCTGTTGATCGCTGAATATATGACCTATTGGCTCGACGTCCCACATGAACTTCCGACGCCTTATGCTCCAATTTGTGACAGATTTACAGCGTCTGCGCAAAATACCGTTGTAAATAAGCCGGAAAAGGCTCGTGATCCGCAGACTCCAAGGCTCGTTGTTGCACCCAGGATTGCTCGGCAAGACCTGTGAGCCTCTGCTGTAAGGCGGCATTTGCCGGTAATTCCTGGAAATAGCGCTGGTGTTGCTGTGACATGCGCATCGCAAAATGGAAAAAACCCTCCCCCTCACTACGCATTTCCGCCAGCATCCGTGCCGAGGGGGTACGATTCGGATCACGCACCTTTTCCGCCTGCCTGGCGAGTGACTCTGAATATGGCGCACGGGCATCGTCGGCATCCAGCACTGTGCAGACCCCCGCCATGGCATCAACAATCTCCGCAGCCCATTCTGTTAGGTGCACCTTTTTGCCCTGCCGATGCAGCATAAGCTGTGGATCACGGCCACGATGCGCGGTGGCCAGCTCATTGTGGTCAATCTCTTTGCGTTCCTGCGCATCGATTACCGGGCTATCGTGTAAAAGACAAAACACCAAAAAGGCCTCGAGAAAACGCAGCTGCCGGTCATTAATGCCCAACGGATCGTAAGCGTTAACGTCAATGGAACGCAGTTCAACATACTGCACACCACGCCTGCCTAGAGCATGTATGGGCTTTTCAAACGCATCCGCAATCTGCTTGGGACGGATGGTGCTGTAATACTCATTTTCAATCTGCAGGATGTTGGCATTGAGTTGCTGATAATAGCCATTCACTTCTACGCCTAATTTTTCGTAACTCGGGCAGAGCGTCTCTGTGGCGCATTGCAGGCTGGCAATGTAGGCCTCGATACTGTCGTAGCTGGCCTTGATGCCGCTCTCGGCCTCCTGATTATTCTGGTAGCCGATGTCCCCCATGCGCAGCGAGGTGGCAAACTCCTGAAAATAGGTATTTTCGTTAAAGGAATCGAGGTGCGTGGCCTTGCCACCCAGAAATGATTTGCACACCGCAGGAGAGGCGCCAAACAGGTAGGGCACCAGCCAACCAAAACGTTGCAGATTTCGAATCAGCCCAAAATACTGTGCCGAAATAAAGGCTTTGGGTTCGCCGCTCTGTTGCTCCAAATCCTGATACAGCGGCCAAAAGGTGTCGGGAAAAGAATAGTTGAAATGCACCCCGGCGATCACCTGCATCACGCGGCCGTAGCGCAGTCCCAAACCCCGGCGATAAACCGTTTTCATTTTTCCCGCGTTGGAGTCGCCATATTGCGCGATGGGGATACTGGTCTCGCCAGCCACCACACAGGGCATACTGGTCGCCCACAGCAATTCGCGATCGGGAGCCGCATCCAGCACATCATAAACAAACTGTTGAGTATCACGCAGAAAATTCAGCGCAGAAGGAATATCGGTGCAGGGCGGGGTCACGAACTCCGCCAATGCCTCAGAGTAGTCGGTGGTGATGTGGGGGTGCGTCAGCGGTGAACCTAATGCCACCGGATGCCCGGTTTGCGCCAAGCCACCTTCTGCGGACACCCGTAGACTCTCTTTTTCCAGACCAATCCGGCTTTGTGCCAGCGGGTGCTCCCCACCCCGATTGATCAATGTTGAGAGTCGCTGTTCAGCGATGCGATACAATCCGTGCCCCTGTTGTTTGATGTCCCTGCGATTCGGCCAATTGTGCAGGATTCAGGGCAAAAAATCACTCCGCTCGGCCATCACTGGCGCGGCAGCCGCACATTCATAAAACACCTGTATCGCATAGCTATGCGGTGAACCCTGCCAAAGATAGGCCGCCAGCATGAGCGTCAATACCGGCTCATCAAAGCTGGGGGAAGCGGACGTTGTAATCGCCGTCAGGGCAACCACGTGCTCCGGCAATACACCTAAACGGGCGTTGATCACCGAATCCATACCCACCATCGCATGAGAAAAACAGGTTTGCATGTGGCCGCTGAATATGGGGACGTCTGCGGCAAAAACGCGTGAATCAAAAGCCTGTGCCGTGCTGGAGAACCACAACACGGTGATGGCAATCATATTGCGAACTTTCATGGCGCGCACTCCTTTTGCTGATTCGCAACGGTGCAACATCGCAACAGATGCGGATAACAGTGATGTAGCGCTCCCCCTCTCCGTAGTCTAAGCATAGACGCCTTTTCAGGCAGGTGTTACCAACAAGGTGAATTTTTCAGATGGTCTTAAACACGAGGAGAGGAATGACGAAGAAAGGAATGTCGCTTTATACAAAATCATCACTGTTGTCCCGCTCACTTTATTTCCGTCATACCGGCGAACACCTACATGAATGTAGGCGATAGAGCGACGCAGAACGCCAAAGCCGAGGCTGGAATCTAGAATGTCGTTAAACAAAAAGTAGGCGCTCTTAGGGGCCGCTGGATTTTCAGTCTGTGCCGGAATGCCTAAAGCGCTATGCGGGGCAGGCTCTACCCAAAACGCTATGCGGGGCAGGCTCTAACGGGGGAAGGTTATCGATATTCATATCCCAAACACCGATTAACATCCTGCTTCCTAATCACTCCACCAATCACGGTAAAACAACACGTAAACTATTGGGACAGCAGGTAAAAAATTTATTAATGGCCAAAAGGCCAGCCACAGCTTATTGCCAGCAAGCAAGCCAAAGGACATACATAGAATTAATGATCGGGCAGCTTACGATTGGAAAAGCGAAATTGGCCGGTGGTTAATCACAATAGCAATAACGGTCACAGCCTAAAGCGTTAATCTGCTCTGTTTGCAAATGCACGACCGTATTCGCAACTTGTAACGCACCACCATCACAGGGCTCTGGCTGCAAGACACCCTGAAATTGCTCATCGTCCACATCCGTAATTTCCACCCACATATTTTGCGACTGATACTGCACGCGAACAAAACAACCCGGGGCAAGATTTTTTATATTTTCTTCATTGGGGGCGACAAACTTGTCGTCAACAGCAATACTATTCTGGCTCACAACCGACTCCAACATTCAACACTACACGATTACTCCGCTGACACCGCTACGAAACTAGCAGATACAGAATTGACTCCTCCTTCCCCGTGAACATTGTACACTGGAATCATCTGAATCGTCACGCAAGCCATTGATAAAT
>CAZXZI010000083.1:0-12454 GCA_964645165.1 uncultured Ectothiorhodospiraceae bacterium | reverse complement strand
ATGTGATGGGGTTACCTTGCAAAACGGGGTGGGTCCATATATGTCCCGTTAACTTAAAGCGAGTTTTGCTACAACTGGCGACATATTTGAGATATCGGTTATTCAGTGGTGTTGGTGACATGAACATTGGCAGGCTCTGACGGAAATAAAGTTAAAGGGACAGCAGTGAGCCTTAAGCCTAAAACAAGGAGTTACAGTGGATATTTCAACCTTTGTTATCCTCGGATTGATCGCTGCGGTGGTGTTGTACGCCATCATGATTTACAACAATCTGGTGTCGTTGAAGCACAATGTCAGCAAATCCTGGGCGAATATCGACGTGCTGCTCAAGCAGCGTCACGATGAACTGCCAAAGTTGATCGAAGTCTGTAAGCAATACATGGGCTACGAACAGGAGACCATGGAAAAAATAATGAAGGCCCGTTCAGCGGTGGCCAGTGCCCAGCAAAGCGGCAATATCGGCGCATTGGGTGGGGCAGAAACCCAGTTACGCATGGGCTTGGGCGGACTGTTTGCCTTGGCGGAGGCCTACCCAGATTTGAAAGCGGATCAGTCTTTTCAACATTTACAATCTCGTATTACCGGACTGGAAAATGGTATCGCCGACCGGCGTGAATTTTATAATGAGGCGGTGAACCTGAAAAATGTCCGCATTGAGCAATTCCCGGATGTGATTATTGCTAACAAGTTCAACTTCAAACCCGCCGAACTGCTGGAGTTTGACGAAGAGGAAATCAAAGACGTGAATGTTAAAGAAATGTTCAGCTAGAAAACTGTCGAGATTGGAGCTTTTCTTTGCACCGTTATACAACGTTTCAGATAAATATCACGTCATTCCGGCGCAGGCCGGAATCCAGTGTATTTCCACAGTCCTTCCAGATTATCCGCTACGCGCTCACCCTTCGGGCCATCTATGGACTTTCAGCGTTTTGCGCGCCTATGTTATGGCTTGTGCGGAATAACGTAGTGAGATGACGGCGCAGTCACTACAATCCTGGGTGATCAATCTCCCGGAAGAGAAGTTCTATTTCTATTTGCTGCTTGGCATTGCTGTTTCAGCTGCGGGCTTTATTTACGCTTTCATTTTTTTCCGCCGTGCGCGGATCATCGAAGATACCCCCACCTCAAAGGTTCGTTCAGCCGCACAGGGTTATGTTGAACTCGCCGGACGTGGTGACCTGATGGAAGGCGAACCGATTATTGCACCACTCACTACCACACCTTGCACCTGGTATCGTTATAAAGTCGAAAAGGTCAATGATAGACATAGCCGTGTAGTGTCATCGGGCACCAGTGAAGAATTATTTGTTTTGGTGGGGAGTACTGGCCGCTGTGTGATTGACCCGGATGGTGCAGCCGTTACCTGTAAAACCAAAAAAGTATGGTATGAGTCCAGTTATCCCTCTCGTCGCAATGGACAAGGTGGTGGTTTCTTTGGGCGCCTGGGTGGTCGCTATCGGTACACCGAAGAGCGCATGCACCCGGGTGAAGATTTATATGCCATTGGTATGTTCATGTCTGTGGGTGGTGGTGCCGAATCATTTAACACCGATGCTGAAGTGCGCGAAGTTTTGCAGCTTTGGAAAAAGAACCCTGCAGCCTTGCTGAAACACTTTGATGCCGATGGCAATCGCGAACTGGATATGCAGGAGTGGGAAGCAGTGCGCAAGGCTGCCTACCTGCGGGTACGCAAGGAGCAATCAAAACGCAGCGTGCAACCACCAACCCATATCATGAAAAAACCGCAACATGATAACCGTCCATTTTTATTATCGGTGTATCCTCAAGATGAGTTGGTTAAACGCTACAAGCTCAAAGCGGTCGGATGTATGGCTGGTTTTTTTGCAGCAGGATCAACGGCTGTGTGGATGGCGACACTGCGGCTTATTCATTAATGGTAATACTTCACTACTGTCCCACTAAACTTACATTTTTTTGGTGCAAATGGCGCGGTAATTGGGAAGCTGGACGCATGACGGCATTGGAGACATGAAAACCGCCGGTCTCTTTTCCGTCAGAGCCTGCCCCGCGCAGCGTTTTGGGTATTCCGGAGAAGGCCGGAATCCAGTGGCTTCAACGACTTACTGGATCCCGGCCTTCTCCGGGATGACGAATCTGGGGCTAGTGGGATAGCAGTGGTAATATTTATTAATCCGGCCGCTTTATAGGCTGGAATAATAGTGCGGTGCACGACTGCATGGATGCAGGAGGTAGAGCACCAACAGTAGGCGCTATTAGGCGACGCAAGGAGCAGTTGCCGAGAGATGCACCGCCGTTGGCGATAGCCAACGCGAGCCCGCAAAACACAAGCAAATTCGCAATTTGCGCCGGTGTTTCGCGGGCGACTCAAAATAGATCATCTTGATCTATTTTGAAGCCAGGTTACTAGTGCAGCTGCTGCCCCAAGGACAGGGTGTACAGCAAGATAACCGGCACTTGTAGAATCATCACCACTGTGCGGTAAATCAATCGCTCCGAACCTTCGTGTTCAATCAATGCATCGACCTTCTTTTCCAGCAGATGTGAAAGTTGTTTGGCCATTTCATGGGTCACAAAGGCGAGTACAAGCAAGCTGATTATTGTTGATATTTCTGGCCAGAAATGAATGTCTATTTGCGGTTGAGTCGCAGCCCACCAGCGAAAGACCATTGTGGCTGCTGCAATACCTTGAATGGGCAGTACAAAAGCGGGCCAGCGGTTGAACACAGGGATTAGTGGTAATAGTAGGGACAACAGGAAAGCCACATTGACCAGATTAGTGAGCCGAAGTCGGCCTGCTGCCAGTAATTCACTCACAGGTATTGCCGTCACTACGCCAAACAGCACGGGGTAAGCCACCAGAATAAAACTCACCAGCGCCAACGCCCGTGCCGCTGGAACGATGATGCGCTCCATGAGCCAGTGTGAAGGTGCAACATCCGAAATTACATCCAATAATCGGTACGCCGCGACCTCAACAACCACTGAGACAACGGCAAATAAGAAGAGGGAAAATACTAGCTGTGGGTGGAATAGTGATTCAAGTAGCGTCATGTTTGTGTATCGTAGTGGTACTTTCGCAGTTTACTATCCCTTATTCGGCTACAATACGCGCAAGCTTTAAAAGGGTCCCCCGATGTCTGAACTTACTTCACCTTTTGAAATTCACCTGACGGTTGAGAATGCCGATTCCAGTGCGGTGGATTTACTGGCAGTCACTACTGGCCTGTCCAAACAGCACATTAAGCAAGTTATGCGAAAAGGTGCTGTGTGGCTGGAGGAAGTAAAGACGGGTAAGCCACGCCGACTACGACGTGCTAAAAAAATGCCTGCGCTGGGTGATACCTTGCACCTCTACTACGACACTAAAGTGTTGAGTTCGGAACCCGCCCCACCAACCCTGATCGACGATCAGGGTGAATACAGTATTTGGTACAAGCCCTACGGCTTGTTGTCACAAGGCTCAAAATGGGGTGACCATTGCACCGTGCAACGATGGGTGGAACAAAATCTGACCCCACAACGCCCCGCATTCTCGGTGCACCGTCTGGATCGTGCCGCTACTGGCTTGATCATCATTGCCCACAAAAAACACATTGCCAGGGAATTGTCGGCGTTGTTCGCGCAACGTGAAATGGAAAAGCGCTATCAGGTGATTGTTCGTGGTCAATTCCCAGAGGCGACTTGGCCGAAAAAGATAGATGCCGACATTGATGGCAAGCAGGCACGCAGCCACGCATCATTATTGAAATACGATGCTGCGACAGACCGTTCGTTGCTGGAGGTACGCATCGATACCGGGCGCAAGCACCAAATACGCAAGCATCTTTCGGGTATCGGTTTTCCCGTGGTGGGTGACAGGTTATATGGCAGCGAAGGAACTGGCGAAGGTGGAGTTAAAAATAATAGCGAAGCTAACGGGGTAGAGTGTCGTGAAGGGGATGAAGAAAATAATGAAAAAAACCTGCAACTCACCGCCTGTAGTCTGAAATTTATTTGCCCGCTGACGCAACAGGAAAAACTCTTTCAGCTACCTGAGTTATTGTTGCCGGAATTGTAACAGCATGAAGCGAGTGGCGTTTACGCAAAGCCCATACTCTCCGTCATCCCGGCGCAGGCCGGGATCCAGTATCTTAAAATGGCTTACTGGATGCCGAATCAAGTCCGGCATGACGATGAGGATTTAAGAGATGTTGTGAAATCGACTTACTTGTTGACTTTGATGGTCGATTTTTCGACGAGCAGCGGGTATTTGTAACCCATACCAAAGTCGGTGCCGAGCACGACAGTGCCGGTGACAGTGATGTTACTACCGATTTTTGCTGTTTGACTGCTGGTGATCACCAGGTCATTGGTACCCTGCCCACCGGTACCATCCTGTACGTGCAGGAAGTTACGGCGCATGATGCCGTTGTTGACCTTGACAACTTTTCCGGTAACCGTGACCTGTTTGCCTTCCAGTGCCTTCATTTGTTTGTTGACTTGTTCTACCGTCATGTCGCCGGCAAATACCGATGTGCTAACGATTAAGCTCAGTGCCAATGTGGTGAGTATTTTTTTCATTCTACAGTTCCCCTTTTTTGCTTATGGATTGCCACTGTCTCGTTAACGCCAAGTCGTCACGCCGGGTTTATTCTGGCCTGCGCCGGGATGACGGGGGAGGAGTTAATAAGGTCGCGGTTGTGATTATATTTTTTTAATACGTTCCAGCTGTTCTTCAAACCCTTTTAGTGCAGTCAGTATGTCAGCAATCTTTGCCCGCTCTTTTTCGACCACTGCCTCGGGGGCGCGTTCAACAAAGTTTGGGTTTGATAGTTTGCCCTCGATACGTGCCACGTCCTGATGTTTCTTTTCAATTTCTTTCGACAGGCGCGCAATTTCCACGTCTTTGTCGATGAGCCCAGCCATGGGGATGAGCAGTTTCATTTTGCCCAACAATGCGGTGGCGGACTCCGGCGCTTCCTCATTATTATTTAATACCGTAATGGATTCCGTACGCGCAAGAAATTCAATGGTGTGTTGATTGCGTTGCAGATTGCCTTTGTCCGTATCGCTGGCATTTTGCAATAGCACGGGTAACGGTTTGCTGGGTTTAATGTCCATGCCGGAGCGAATCTGCCGCACGCCGACGATGAAGCTTTTCACCCACTCCATTTCCTCAATGACATTAGGGTCAACGGGTTCAGTCATTGGCTCTGGATAACGCTGGTCCATGATGGTTGCACTTTTGTGTCCCGCGAGAGGCGCTACTCGTTGCCAAATTTCTTCGGTGATATACGGGATGATTGGATGTGCAGTACGTAACAGTGATTCCAATACACGCACCAATGTTTGTCGTGTGCCACGCAGTTGCGCTTCACTGCTATCTTCATTGGTGAGTACGGGTTTGGAAAGCTCCAGATACCAGGCGCAATATTCATTCCAGGTGAAATCGTAAATGGCTTGTGCGGCGTGATCGAGGCGGTAGTTTTCGATTGCGTCGATGACCTGCTGTTCTGTTTGTTGCAAGCGAGCAAAAATCCACTTGTCGGCGGCGGATAACTCCACATCGCCACCGTTTTGTCCGCAGTCCTTGTCTTCGGTATTCATAAGGACATAGTTCGCCGCATTCCACAGTTTGTTGCAGAAGTTGCGATAACCTTCCACGCGGCCGAGATCAAAATTGATATCGCGCCCGGTGGAGGCGAGACTGGCGAAGGTGAAGCGCAGGGCATCGGTGCCAAAAGAGGGAATGCCGTCAGGAAAATCCTTGCGGGTTTGCTTTTCGATCTTTGTCGCCATCTTTGGCTGCATCATGCCGGAGGTGCGTTTCTTCACCAGCGCTTCCAGTTCGATGCCGTCGATAAGATCGATGGGGTCTAGCACGTTGCCTTTGGATTTGGACATCTTCTGTCCGTGCGAGTCACGCACTAAGCCGTGAATGTAAATATCTTTGAAGGGAACTTCACCAGTGAACTTGAGCCCCATCATGATCATGCGTGCGACCCAAAAGAAAATGATGTCAAAGCCGGTGACCAACACAGAAGAAGGATAGAAGGTTTCAAGTTCGGGTGTTTTTTCCGGCCAGCCCAGGGTGGAGAAGGGCCACAACGCGGAACTGAACCAGGTGTCCAGCACGTCTTCGTCCTGCGAGAGTTTTACTTCTGTGCTGAGCCCGTGTTTTTCGCGCACCTCGGCCTCGGAACGACCTACGTACACATCGCCCTGCTCGTCGTACCAGGCGGGGATGCGATGCCCCCACCAGATTTGCCGTGAGATGCACCAGTCCTGGATGTTGCGCATCCACTCGAAATAAGTGTTCTTCCAGTTGTCCGGTACAAACCTGATATCGCCGTCTTCCACCGCTTTGATGGCGGGTTCGGCCAGTGGCCCGACTTTGACGTACCACTGATCGGTAAGCAGAGGTTCGATCACTGCGCCGGAGCGGTCACCGCGCGGCACCATCAGTTTGTGTTTGTCGATTTTTTCCAGTAACTCGATGGCTTCGAGATCGGCGATGATTTGTTTACGGGCTTTGTAACGATCCAGTCCGTGATAAGCGGCTGGTATAATTCCACCGTGCTCATCGTCGCTGCCGATGATGGTGGCATCGATGGTAAAAATGTTGATCAGGCCGCCATTGGGCAATTCGCTGATGGCCTTTTCGTCACGATGGTTTTGCCACACACCGTAATCGTTGAAATCGTGGGCGGGGGTGATCTTCACGCAACCGGTACCAAATTCCGGATCCACGTAATCGTCGGCAATAATCGGAATTTTGCGGCCGGTGAGTGGCAGCTCCACAAACTGGCCGATGAGGTGACTGTAGCGCTCGTCGCCGGGATGCACCGCCACGGCGGCATCGCCGAGCAGGGTTTCGGGACGTGTGGTGGCGACGATCAACTGCCCGGTGCCGTCTGCCAACGGATAACGCATGTGCCACATGTGGCCATTTTCTTCTTCGGACAAGACTTCCAGATCGGAGACGGCGGTGTGCAAAACTGGATCCCAGTTCACCAGCCGCTTGCCGCGATAAATCAGCCCCTCTTCGTGCAGGCGCACGAACACCTCCTGCACCGCCTCGGACATGCCGTCGTCCATGGTGAAACGCTCGCGCGACCAGTCCAGTGACGAACCCATGCGCCGCAGTTGGCGGGTGATGTTGCCGCCGGATTCTTCTTTCCAGTCGCGGATGCGCTCAATAAAGGCCTCGCGCCCCAGGTCGTGACGGGTCTTGCCCTCGGCATTGAGCTGGCGTTCCACCACCATTTGTGTGGCGATACCGGCGTGGTCGGTGCCTGGTTGCCACAGGGTGTTGTCGCCGCGCATGCGGTGGAAGCGGGTCAGCGTGTCCATCACCGTGTTGTTGAAACCGTGGCCCATGTGCAAGCTGCCGGTGATATTTGGTGGCGGAATCATGATGCAATAAGGTTTGCCTTCACCGCTGGGTGCAAAATGCCCGGCCTTTTCCCAGGCGTCGTACCACTTTTGTTCGATGGCGTGGGGGTTGTACGTCTTTTCCATGGGTTTTCCTAGAATGGCCGACCGTCGGTGAAGCTGCTAATTGGGGACGCATTATACCCAAGAACTGCGGTAGGGTGGACGTGTTTGATGGCAACGGCGGACGTGTCTGCCCTGTAAAGGCGACGTGAGGGAAAGATGGCAAAGCAAATTGAGACCCTGAATACGCAATTCGCGCTGGATGGGCATATCCATTTTCAGGCGGGTGAGGGTGGCCTACCGGTGGCAATCGTCAGCAATGGTCTGGCCAGTGCAGCGATTTATTTACACGGTGGGCACATCACCGCGTTTCAGCCACAGAGCAATGAACCTGTGCTGTGGATGAGTCCACTGGCGCAGTTTAAAAGCGACAAAGCGATTCGCGGTGGCGTTCCGGTGATCTGGCCGTGGTTCGGGCCACACGTAACGGACAGTGACAGGCCACAACACGGTTTCGCCCGCACGATAGAGTGGCAGGTGCAGGCGACAAAGGCGCTGGCCGATGGCAGTACCCAGTTACAGTTAGGCCTGAGCGATACGGCGGAAACGCGCACGCTATGGCCGTTTGCCTTTGAGCTAAATTTGACGATTACCGCGGGCGCTGAGTTGCACATCGAACTGACCAGTCACAATACCGGTGAACAGCCATTTACTGCGGGTGCTGCATTACATAGTTATTTTGAGGTGGGTGATGTGTCGCAAATGTTTGTTGAAGGTCTGCAGGGTTGTCACTACATCGACCAGCTGGTTGGCAATCAGCTTAAACAGCAAAACGACGGTGTGCGCATTGCGCAGGAAGTGGATCGTATTTATGTCGATACCGAAGCGAGCTGTGTGATTCACGATGCACTGCTGTCACGCCAGATTCACATCAAAAAGACCGGCAGTCGTTCCACCGTGGTGTGGAATCCCTGGCGGGAAAAAGCGCAAGCCATGGCTGATTTTTCTGACGAGGGATATCAACAGATGTTGTGTATCGAAACGGCCAACGCCGCAGACGATGTGCGTCAGCTGGCCCCCGGTGAAACACATACACTGAGCCAGACGATTTCCGTATCAAAAGAAACCCCGTGATCGGCGCAACGCTTTTTGTCTGGTTACAGGGCGCAGGTTTCTATCGCGACTTGCATCAACAGGCCGTAGAACTTTTACCGCAGGGTAACGGCAAAACCTGGCTCGATGTGGGTTGCGGGCCGGGACTGGTGGCGCGACAGGCCACCGCCCGAGGTTACAACGTCACCGGAGTGGATGCCGATGCCGGCATGGTGCGGGCTGCCAAACGTCTTGCCCGCTGGCACGGCTCAACGGCGGTGTTTCAGCAGGGGGATCTCGACTCGTTGGTCGAGCAACAGGCCGACGTGGTGTCCGCAGCATCGTTGCTGGCCGTGCTGGATGACAAGCCTGCCGGTGTGACAGCCCTCTGGGATTGTGTGCGTCCCGGTGGCTATTTATTGTTAGTCGAACCGACCCCGGCCATGAATCCCGATAATGCCCGGCAACTCATCGTCGCCGGAAACCTGCCCCGTAAACGCCGCTACGGAATCAAAATGTGGGCCGCTGCCCGGGAAGGGCATGCCGTTGATCCGACGATCTTTACCCCGGCGGATGCCGAGCAGACACGGCATGTTGAATTGCTGGAGGGACTGGTGGGGGCGTGGATGTTTCAGAAACCCGAGGCGGAGATTTAATCTCTTTGGGTTTAATTCCCCGCTGCTCGCAGCGAATGTCGTCATTCCGGCATATTTTTAGCCGGAATCCAGAGGTCGCCTAAGAGCGCCTACTTTTGGTTAAACCCCTGGACCCCGGCCTTCGCCAGGGTGACGTGATGATGTTAATACCCCCGTCAGCTTGCTGCGGGGTAGTTTATTTGCTGCCGGAAGCGGCCAGCCAACTCAGTGTCCAGGCTAGTAATGATTTTTGTCACCGTGTTCGCTGAATAGGCCTCTGTTTCCGGTCTTCCCCACACCACATCCGGCCAGCAAAAATCCGATGGGTCGCGCCCGATCACATGAATATGTAATTGCTCGACCTTGTTGCCGATGCTGGCGACGTTGAGTTTTTCGATGGGGAAATTGGCTTTAACGAATTGCGATAATGCGGTGATCGAGGCCAGTAGTTTAGTTTGTTGCGCGCCGTCCAGTTCAAAGAGTTCGCAGGCATTCGTTTGTGGCACCAGAATAAACCACGGCAGCAGGGCGTTATCGAGTAACAGCAAGTAGTGATTGTCGAGCCTGCCGAGCACATGACAATCTGTCTGCAGTTGTGGGTCAAGTGTAAATTCTGGTGTGCTGTCCGACATTAGTGTGCGGGCTCTGCATCTACAAACACCAGCAGTTCGTTCGGAGGGATGCGCGTCCAGTGTTCGTTATCGGTGAGTGGCTGGGTGGCGATGATGGCAACCCGGTCATTGGGGATGGTGACGTCGCTGAAGTCGATGCTGATGTCTTCGTCGACTAAATGCGCTTCGGCAAACGGGCCTTGCGCACGATGTAATGCAGATCGGTGGAGCAGCGTGCGAACAGCCATTCGCCGTTACTGAGCAGGAAATTAAAGATGCCGTGTTCGGCAATTTTTGCACTGACCTCCACCAGTGCCGCTTGCAACGCCGTGGCCGTGGGAATTTCTTCGCCGGGAAATTGTGTCTTGAGCTGTTCCAGTATCAAACAAAAAGCTCGCTCGCTGTCGGTGTCACCCACGGGACGATAACCGGCACTGAGTGTGGGCTCGAAATTTTCCAGTTCGCCGCTGTGCGCAAAAATCCAGTAACGCCCCTACAGCTCACGTTGAAAGGGGTTGGTGTTTTCCAGTGCCACACCGCCATGGCTGGCCTTGCGAATATGGGTGATGACGTTGGTGGAATGGATGGGGTAGTGACGTACCAGATCGGCGACGGTGGAATCTGCCGAGGCCCTGTCGTCAAGAAATACGCGACAGCCGGGGCCTTCAAAAAAGGCGATGCCCCAGCCGTCGACGTGTTCGTCGGTCTTGCCGCCACGGGCGCGAAAGCCCTCAAAGGAGAAACAGATATCCGTGGGGACATTGCAGTTCATGCCCAGGAGCTGGCACATGCCTATTTGCTCGCGCTGGCAATCCAGGTGGTGCCCACCATGGCGAGCTTGTCGCCCTGTTTCAGCTCGTTGGCCGAGGCGATGACTTCTTCACTGAAGGCCCTGTAGGTGGCCTTGTCCATTTTTTGGGCCAGTATCGCAATGGGCCCGGCCAGCTCTTCCATGATCTGCCAGTATTCTTCGCCGCTTTGGGCTTCGATCATGTTGAAGCTGTGGTCTTCGATTGTGATGTCACGGAAGCCGCTATCACGCAGGGTATCTTCGAGTCGTTGCCGATCGGCGAAGGCAAATACGCCGGGGGCGCCGGGTAGTGGTTGCGGCACCTCCATGTGTTTGACCAAAATTGACATGGCATGGGTGAAAAAGGGATTGCGTTCGGGCTCTGCCCAGCAGGCGATGGCCAGTCGTCCTTCATCTTTTAACACATGATGGATTTGTTGCAGCATGTCTTGCGGCTGGGGCATGAACATTAATCCCCAGCGGCAGGTTGCGGCATCAAATCTGTTGGCCTCAAAGGGCATTCCGCTGCCATCAACGGTTTGAAAATCGATATTGCGAAGGCTTTGCGCCTCGGCCTTGTCGCGGGCGATGGCGAGCATTTCATCCACTAAATCAATTCCGATCACATGTCCGGTTTCCCCGACGCGATGTGCAGCAGGTATGGCAGGCTCGCCGGTACCGGAGGCAATATCCAACACATGATGGCCGGCGGAAATATTGGCGCCATCCAGCATGCGCTGGGTCACCGGATCAGCACTTTCGCGCAGCCGTGCATCGTTTTTACGCCAGCCGCCGGAGACGTTCCGCCAGGTGTTGTGCTCGCGGTCGATGATGTCTTGTGGGGGCGGGGTATTGTTCATGGGGAATTCCTGCGACGAGAGGCTATTGATTGGCACTGAATGTAATCCGACGATTTCATGTTGTCCAGTGACCCCGGTGTATAATACACAGACACTAGCGCAGCCGAATATGGGAGAATGGGCGGATGCAACGTGCTCACGATATTCTCAATCATACTTTTGGCTATGCTGAATTTCGCCATTCCCAGGCGGATGTTGTGGAGGCTGTGGTCAACGGACGTGATGCACTGGTGCTGATGCCCACCGGTGGCGGTAAGTCCCTGTGCTACCAGATTCCGGCGTTGGTACGTGATGGCGTTGGCGTGGTGGTGTCGCCACTGATCGCCTTGATGCAGGATCAGGTGGATGCCCTGCAACAACTGGGCATCCGCGCTGCTTTTTTGAATTCCTCTATGAATGGCCACCAGCAACAGGCGGTGGAGCAGGCGTTGTTGGCAGGTGAGCTGGATATGCTGTACGTCGCCCCAGAGCGGCTACTTACCACGCGTATGCTGGATCTTTTGTCGAAGGCTTCGTTAGCGTTGTTTGCCATCGACGAGGCACATTGTGTCTCGCAATGGGGGCATGATTTCCGTCGTGAATACCAGCAGCTTTCTATCTTGCATCAACGTTTTCCTACTGTGCCGCGCATTGCCCTGACGGCCACGGCGGATGTGCGCACGCGAGAGGAAATTGTCGCCCAACTGGATTTAGCCAACGCGACAACCTTTCTTAATAGTTTTGACCGGCCGAATATTCGTTACACTATTAGTGAAGGGCAAAATTCACGGGATCGTTTGTGGGAGTTTCTTGAGAGGGAGCATGCAACAGATGCGGGCATTGTGTATTGCCTGTCACGGAAAAAAGTGGAGAGCACTGCAGAATGGTTAACGGCTAAAGGGCGAACCGCTTTGCCGTATCATGCTGGATTATCTGACGAAATGCGTCGTGATCATCAGCAACAGTTTTTGCGCGAGGAAGGCGTGATCGTGGTGGCCACCATTGCCTTCGGTATGGGCATCGACAAACCCGATGTGCGTTTTGTAGCGCACCTGAGTTTGCCCAAAAGTCTGGAAGCCTACTATCAGG
>CAZXZI010000082.1:0-12459 GCA_964645165.1 uncultured Ectothiorhodospiraceae bacterium | reverse complement strand
GCAAAAATAAACTCGCTTCGCTCAAACAAATTTTTGCTTAACCCAATGAAGGCTGTGATGCTCGGCTGCATCGAAGGGACAAAACCCAAGCCCGCACACATGTAGTTTGATGATGGATTTGCGGCAAGTTTCTTCACGTCTCAACCGCCGCAGGAACCTCCCCCCGCAACGTAATAACCGGCCAACCCCGAGCAGCCGCATGATCCTCCAGGGTCGCATCCGGATCCACCGCCACCGGCCGGGTGACCAATTCCAACAGCGGCAGGTCATTGTGAGAATCGCTGTAAAACCAGCTGTCCGCGAGGTTTTGCTGATTGTCGCGTAGCCAGCTCTCCAATCGTTCCACCTTGCCCGCCTGAAAACAGGGCGTGCCACTGACCCGTCCCGTGAATTGGCCGCCGATGATCTCCGGGTCGCTGGCAAGCAGGTTTTCCACGCCCAGTGCCTCGGCGATAGGCCCGGTAATGAAGCGGTTGGTGGCGGTAATGATCAGCAGCACATCACCCTGGGCACGGTGTTTTTCCAGCAACAAGTGGGTGGCGGGGAGCATGACAGGGGTGATAATTTCCCGCATGAATTGCCGGTGTAAGGTGTCGAGCTCATCACGCGAATGTTCGCTGAGTGGTTTCAGGCTGAAAGCCAGGAACTCGCGGATGTCCAACGACCCGGACTTGTAGTCTTCGTAAAAGCGTTGATTCTCGCGGGCGTAAAACTCACCATCCACCAGCCCCTGCGCCACCAGAAATTGTCCCCACAGATAATCGCTATCGTCAGCCAACAGGGTGTTGTCTAAATCAAAAATGGCCAGGCTCATGCTGTGAATCTCCCAAATTATGCTTGCGTTTTCAAACGGGACGCCATCATAACCAATGCTTCCGTCGGCGGGAAACGGCCATCGCTTGCGCGGTGTGTGGCGGATGTGGAACAATCAAAGGCAATTTCCAACTTAAGTTATTGATTGAACTGTGATTGAACTGTGCTTGAACTATGATTGATTCCGATGGATACCGCGCTAATGTGGGTATTATCCTGTGCAACGCACAGGGTCGATTGCTGTGGGCGCGACGCATTGGTCAAGACGCCTGGCAGTTTCCGCAGGGCGGCATTAAAGCCCATGAGACGCGAAAAGAAGCACTGTTTCGTGAGTTGCACGAAGAAGTAGGGCTGACGTCCAGCCATGTTGAATTGGTGGGTTCAACGCAAAATTGGTTGCGTTACGATTTGCCCAAACGTTTTTTACGGCACGGCACAACACCGTTGTGCATCGGTCAAAAACAAATGTGGTATTTGCTGCGACTGACCGCCAAGGATGGCGATGTGTGTCTGAATGCCTACGAGCAGCCGGAATTTGATGACTGGCGCTGGGTAGATTATTGGTTCCCGCTGGAGGAAGTGGTTTCATTTAAGCGCGAAGTGTATCGCGAAGCACTGAAAGAACTTGAACCGTTTTTATTGTCGCTGCAACAAAAAACAGCACAAGCAGCCAAGCAAAACACCAGTGGTACGGCTGAGTATTAACGCAGCGGTAAAACATATCCCCGTGCAAGCACTGGCGGAAAACTGATTCACTGAAGTAAGCACTGATTAATTCTTGAGCGAGAATCTTGAATGGTTCTCAACTTTCTCGTGCAGGATTCATCAGAGACTCTTTAACGTAAAATAGCGCCCTCCGGGAACTACCCATGCTCAACACATTACGGCGCATTATCCAGGAAGTCACCATCGCCAAGGACTTGGATCAGGCGCTGGACGTGATTGTGCTGCGTGTAAAAAAAGCTATGAATGTCGACGTGTGTTCGGTGTACATGGTGGACAGGGCACAAAGTGAAAATGTGTTGATGGCCACCAACGGCCTGAACGACGAAGCGGTGGGCATGGTGCGCTTGAAAAGCAGCCAGGGACTCATTGGTCTGGTAGGTGAACGTGAAGAACCATTGAATCTTGCCGACGCCCCTGCACATCCACGATATCAATATTTCCCCGAGTCCGGCGAAGAACCGTATCACGCCTTTTTGGGCGTACCGATCATTCATCATCGCGAGTTGCAGGGCGTGTTGGTGGTGCAGCGTCACACTAAAAAACATTTTAGCGAAGATAAAGTCACATTTTTGGTGACCATTGCCGCACAGCTGGCGGGCGCCATTGCTCATGCCGAAGCCAGTGGTGGCATTGATGGCCTGCATTCAAAAGCGAATGCGGCTCGTGCCTCGACACCCTTGCAGGGGCAGCCGGGAGCCCCGGGTGTTGCCATTGGCACCGCGGTGGTAAATTTTGCGGCGGCAAATCTGGAGGTGATTCCTGACCGTGCTCCGGGGGATGTGAAAGCCGAAGTTAACTTGTTTAAAAAAGCGATCAAAGACGTGCGCGAGGACATTCAGTCCATGTTGGCCCGTATGAAAGAAGTCTTGCTGGCGGAAGATCGTGCACTGTTTGATGCTTACTTGTTAATGTTAGAAGGCGATGGCATTTCTGGCGAAGTGGTGCGACGCATTAAAAAGGGTAATTGGGCGGCAGGTGCCCTGCGCGAAACCATCACAGAACATGTGCGTGCCTTTGATGCCATGGAAGACGACTACCTGCGTGAACGCGCGGAAGATGTGCGTGATCTGGGACGGCGTATTTTGGAAAAGCTGCGCACGCAGGAGCCAGCCAAGCCGAAAAAATTTCCCGTACGAACTGTGCTGGTGGGTGATGAAATTACCGCCTCCATGCTAGCCGAAGTACCTATAAAACGACTAGCGGGTGTGGTTTCACGACGAGGCTCGCAAACTTCGCATGTTGCGATTCTGGCACGTGCCATGGGTGTTTCAGCAGCAATGGGCGTGGCCGAACTGCCAGTGAACCACATCGACGGCCGCAGCATTATTGTGGATGGTTATACCGGGCGTATTTATATCAACCCCTCGCACACGGTGCGTGATGAATTTAAACACTTGCTGCGAGAAGAGGCGGAACTTTCCAAAGAATTGCATGTGCTGCGTGATCAACCGGCGATCACGCCCGACAATGTTGGGATTCCTTTGTACATCAACAGCGGACTGTTGGCCGATGTGACGCCTGCGCGGAAAAGTGGTGCCGAAGGTGTCGGGCTGTATCGGACTGAATTCCCATTTATGGTGAGGGATCGTTTTCCTGGAGAGGACGAACAGCAGCAAATTTACCGGCAAGTTTTAAAATCTTTCTCACCTGCGCCGGTGACCTTGCGTACCCTAGACGTTGGTGGTGACAAGGCCTTGCCTTATTTTCCCATCGAAGAAGACAACCCTTTTTTGGGCTGGCGAGGTATTCGAATCAGTCTGGATCACCCGGATATATTTTTGGTGCAGCTGCGAGCCATGTTGCGTGCCAGCGCCGGGCTGAATAATATGAATTTGTTATTGCCGATGATTAATAGCGTTGCCGAGGTGGATGATGCGCTGCGGTTGTTGCGCCGTGCACATCACGAACTGATTGATTCGGGGGTTAGTATCAACATGCCCAGTGTCGGTGTAATGATCGAAGTGCCGTCTGCCGTGTATCAGGTGCGGGAATTAGCGCGACGAGTGAATTTTATATCCGTGGGCACCAATGACCTCACGCAATATTTGCTGGCGGTTGATCGCAACAATGCTCGTGTTGCGGGTTTGTACGATTCGCTCCACCCGGCCGTATTGCGCGCTCTGCAACAAATTGTGGAAGGTGCAAAGGATGAAAAAACTCCCGTGGGTGTTTGTGGTGAAATGGCGGGTGATCCAGCGGCCGCTATTTTACTGTTAGGCCTGGGTATTGATAATCTCAGCATGAGTGCTGCTAATCTGCCGCGGGTTAAATGGGTGATCCGCACCTTTAGTCGACGAAAAGCACGTGTTTTAGTAAAAGAAGCTTTGACCTTTGAATATGCACACTCGGTGCGAAGCTTTCTCAATTCCGCGTTGGAAGATGCCGGGCTGGGTGGCTTGGTGCGCGCGGGGCGCTAATCGACTTTGTAATTTTTCAGTTCAAACGCAGGGGTTTCGCTGTGTTTTTCCAGGCTGACACCGCCGCCGGTATCTTCTCGATGGCGACCTGCGCCGATCCACCAGCCGTTGATATTACCGATGGGTGGGCAATTGAGAATCACTATTCCGGATAAACCGGTATGGGTGTCTGGGCTGGAATAATAGATTTGCGCGACGCTTTTATTGGATGTCCGGCTTCTCAGGGAATACTGCTTATCTTTGACATAAGATGAATAGCCGACACCTGTCAGCTCACCGGCGTTACTGTTGACATCGGTGATTTCAATAATATCATCCACGTAGGATTTGAATTGTTTGTCTTTTGTTTGGTAGGCTCATCGGCAGTTCCATTTTCCCAGCCAGGATTCTCGACTGTCTTTGGTGAGTGGTAAATCGTCCTTATTCCAGGTTTTTATAACTTCGAGAGGAAACAAGGCATGATTTTTTATGGCGTAGGCGAGGACGGAAATCGTAATAATAAAAAGTAATGCGAGTGTGCCCAGGTGCACGATGTCGTTATTTGTTTCAAATAAGACAAAGTCGGCAATGAGTGTCACCAGCACAATCAGGCTGATCGGCATTTTCACAGACTTTATGATATCGACCCAATTACTTGCTTCCATGATTTTTTTGCCGTGTCGTTTTGAATACAGTGCTTACTGAGATATGCCAATGAACCACTTGGGTTTGATTCGCCCAAAGTCCGTGCGACCATTTTGCGTGAGTGCCTGTTTTGAATCCAGCCTATAATGCGGCCTGATTAAAACACCCGCGAGTGTGGCGCTGGCGGCAATCCCGCAGCCGGTAGGTTCTTGTTGAATGACGGGTTTCATCTCGGTGATTTAAAATAATGGCTATTTAAATCACTAGCTACTTAAAACTGCAGCCATTTAAAATAGCGGAACACGTGCTTCAACGTAGGCTTGATTTTCACCGCCGGTATCAAAACCTTTGGCGTAACCAATACGCACATTCATGGGTAGCCAGTAACCGAGCACCAGTTCGGCGTTGAGTTCGATGCCCGCACCACGGCGCAAGGCCGGTATGTTTTTCGCCACATTCCAACTTTCACCCCAATTGTAGATCAGCTTTCCGTGGATTTGATGAAGGCCTATGGGTGGCGCCATAAAGCCGCGTTCAATCAACGCGATGGGGAAGCTCCATTCGGTTTCGATCAGTGCCATGCGACGCCCGCGTAGATCAACTCGGCCTTCCTGGTAACCCCGTAAGGGATAATGTCGTTGGCCGAAAATATTTTCGGTAAGTGCGGTGGCGGCTACTTGTGGTGCGGGCGACACGCTAGTATCCACTGTGCCGCCGAGGCGAAAGGCGCGTGGATTATCCGTGCCCCAACCCAGTACTGCACGGGCAGATAAAACGTGCTGTCCCGGCAGATCAAGCAGTTCGCGCCAATCGAGTGTGTAAACCTGACCGCTGAAATCGCTGTCCAAAACATTGTTGTCCTCCGCGACTGCGCGCACTTGTCGGCCGTTGCTGGGGCTGATAGAGCGTGCATAGTGTTGCGCAGAGTTGTAACTGATAGCAAGTCCGGCTATGCGGTCATAAAAAGAATCCGCAGTGCCAGCGTTGGAGAGAATTTCTTTGTCGGAATCTGTTTCGCTCACCACGCCCGCATGTAATAACCATTGATGCCGGTAGTGAAAAAATGGCCAGACGGCCTCCGCAGACATCGTGTCGGAATCGCGGTAACGTTGCGGGTTTCCGGCGTTGTCGACATAGACCAGCACTTCCCGGCCGAGACTGAATTTCAGCGTGGGGTTCCAGCGATCGTAAATATAATTGAATCTGCCGATCAGCCATTGATTGTCGGTATCGTAGCCCAGCAGCGCATTGTAGGAATGGCGTTGCAGTGGGTCTCTGCCGAAGGTGGTGAAGCCCACTTCGTTGCGCACATCATCAAACTGGAAATAGGGAAACCAGGATGTGGGTGTGACGCGACTCAGCGCATTGTAAGGTTCGATCTTTGCGTCGGTAATGGGGGTGTGCTGGCGCGGTTGATTGGCACTGCGGGTGTCGATGGCGGGTAGCACAGGAACAGGCATGGTTTTACTGAGTTGAAACAGGTCATAACCGTTGCTGCCCAGATTGATGTAGGCCAGTTGGTCGCCATTGTCAGTGTGAAGTAATGCGGGTGTATTAGCCTCGCCGATGACGTTGGTGAGTTTTTCAAGTTTTCCGTTGGCCAGGGTCAATTGGTAAATATTGAAAACACCGTCGTAATCGGCACTGAATACAACGAACCGTCCATCGCCGCTAAAACGCGGGCTGTTTTCGATACTGGCACCGTGGGTCAACATGCGCCACTGACGGGTGTTGATGTCGAAGCGTTCCAGATTCCACAAGGTCCCCGGTCGCCACACACTCGCCACCAGGCTATCGCCCTTGGGTGACCAGTCGAGGGAACTGATAATAGTCTTGTCGGTGCCCTGCCAGAGGGTGTCTAACTGGTTGCCCTGGGCATCTAATAAATGCAGGGCATTTTGGCCAAGTTGATTGTGTACGGCGATGATTTTTGTACCATCAGGACTCCAGGTGGCTTGCAGGTAGCGCTTACCCACTGTCAGTTGGGTTTTGCGATTGTTGCGTAAATCTACACGGTAGATGTCGGAAAAAACGTTGGTGTTATTCACTGCATCGACTTCTGTACCGATGATCCCTGCCGTGGGATGCAGGTCAAAACTGCTGCCGCGCACATCAGCGATTATTTGGGGTGTGGTTTCTCCCTGCCGAATCACCATCAAACGGGGTTCGCTTTGCAAGTCATTTTGCAAGTAGTAGATATCTCCATTGCCTATGATTTGTGGCGAGCGAGTAAAGTAGCCGGTGTGAGTGCGTTGTTGCCCGGTGATCTCTCCGGATTGTTGAATGCGTTTTATTTCGGGAGAAAACCTGGCGCGCAAGTCATCATTGAATTCACGCCATAGCGTCGCCATGTCTTTGCCCAGCACCCGTTTACTGTTGCTGTTAATGGCAAAGGGCAGCAGGTTGTTACTGTATTGCTCAACCAGTTCGGTAACTTTTTCTTTTCCGTAACGTTCCGCAATAAATTGATAAAAATACACGCCATAAAGATAACGCGTAGTATTGAGCGGCCAGCTCACTAGAGGTTGGTTGGCCTGGTAAATGGGTTTGATGCCGTTGATCACTTCCTGGCGCATCAGGCCGCGAAACAGGGTGCCCTGGCCACGACCAATACCACGCGCCTTGTCGGTTTCTTCGTAAGTTGCCAGGCCTTCGATGAGCCAGGGTGGCTGCAACAGGTTGGGGAATAGAAACAAGTTCCGCCCCAGGATTTTGTGCAGGGTGGATGGAAAACCGCTGACTTTATCGAGATGCAGAATGTGCGTGTATTCATGAGAGATGAGCAGTTCCAGCCAGTCATCAAAATCGGCGATCACACTGTTACCGCTGGGTGGCGTCACCAGCAGTTGCATGGTGTTGCGGGGCAAGGGTGTGGCTGAGCCGTTGGCAAAATCAAAACGATCGGTCAGCACCACTTGTGTGCGGTTGTGCGGCGTCCAGTGAAAGGTTTTGCTGAGTTTTTTGTGCACCTGTTCGGCGATACCGCCAACGGTTCGCGCCAGCGGCTCTTCACCATCATGAAAATGAATTTCAAAATGCCTGGTGGTAAGTGTTTGCCAATTCAGCGAGGGGTCTTGCGTGAGAGCGGCAAAAGCTGTGTTGGTCACGATGCTAAGAAGTAGCAGTGATAAGCGGATAACTAATTTTCTTTGGAGTTTCATGGATGCGTATTCGAACTTCCTAGTTGTTTGCTCAGGTAGTCTACCAGCCTGTCGCGCAGCTCGGGGCGGCTCAGTGAGGAAATATGTTTTGCCCCGGGGATCAGCCACAAATTCCTGGGTGGATGTGCCTGTGCAAACAATTGTCTGGCGTGGTGTTCCGGTACGACGGCATCGCTCTGTCCCTGGATGATAAGCACCGGAGTGGGGCTATAAAGGCCGATGGATTCGACGGGTGCATAGTCGTCGTTCACCAGCCAGGACAGCGGATATTGCAGTGGCCAGGTGAGCCAGAAGTCGGCGAGTTTTTCCCGCACGATCTGTTGGTAATCACTGAACACGCTGTCCAGGATCAGTGCGCGCATCGCCGACGACTGGCCGTTGTGAGCGAATACGTAGGTACCCATGGCGCCGCCAAGACTCTGGCCGAGCACTACGATGCGTGTTGGGTCGATGTCGGGGCTGTTTTGTAACCAACGGAAGGCGGCAGCAATGTCCTGCATGGTGCCCTGTAAATAGGCGGTCCCCTGCGATTGTCCATAGCCCCGGTAGTCAAACAGAAACACGTTGAAGCCGCGAGCGGGTAGCCAGTACACGCTGCCGATGTGGGTGCTAATGTTTTCTGCATTGCCGTGCAGTAGTAGCACGCTGCCTTGAGCCCGGTCTGCGCCATCGTTTGCCGGCAGAAACCAGCCGTGCAGGCGGGTGCCGTCGGCGCTGTGAAAATACACGTCCCGGTAGTCGAGGTTGATCTCCGCCGGGTTACGGATCAGGGGCTTCATGGGTTGAAACAACAGACCGGTGCAGCCGCCCAGGCTGAGGGAAAGTATAACGGTAAATAGAGCGACCCGCCTGCGCATCACAGATACCAACGCCAGGCGAGGGTCCAGTTTTCCAATGTTCGGTTAAAGGCACGTTGCTGTGACCATTCCAGGTTCAGTGCCTGCTGGGGTGAAATGAACAACCGCTGGCTAATATCGAAAGTGTCGTAGGCGTGGGGCTTGCCGCTGCGGAAGCTGATGCGCTTAGCATGTAATTGTAGCTTCCAGTGGGGCGTGATCCGTA
The DNA here is from genome assembly GCA_964645165.1 of uncultured Ectothiorhodospiraceae bacterium. Classification (GTDB taxonomy): domain Bacteria; phylum Pseudomonadota; class Gammaproteobacteria; order SZUA-152; family SZUA-152; genus SZUA-152. Next base: position 3,656 of record CAZXZI010000082.1, on the reverse strand, counting down.
ACAGCAGACCAGCTTCGGCACCGAGACCGGCATTGTAATCATCCTTGAAGCTGTCATCCACCAGCAGCGCGGCATCGAACAGACCAAACAGTAACAGGTTGTCACTAGGTCGCAGCGCCAGTCCACCACCGCCATTGAGGGAGAAGGCCAACCCGCTGAGTGAGCGGGTGTTGGGCAACAGGCGACGCTGCCACGAGGCCTGTATGCGCCAGGAGGTGGGATGAAAGAAGCGGCTGCGTGGGGTGAGGGAGATGATGTCCACCAGGGTGAAACTCTCCAGTTCCAGTTTTTCCTGTGTGGTGTTGTAGCGTGCGGCGATGTTGAGGAAGTCGATTTGTGCGCCGGGCACGTAGCCATCGTCGTTGTCCAGCAGGTCGTGATAGGCGGGGCGCAGACGTAGCTGTAAATAGTTGTCACCGTTTTCGTGCTGCAGGCCGGTCTGTAGCATACCGGTGGCATGGCCCTGTTCGGGCGCCACCGCGGGTCGGGGTACGGGAGCTGGAGGGCGGGCCGCGGCGATCCGGCTGCGCGCCTGCAACAGCTCGCGTGACAGACGGGACGCGCTGGCTTTGTCCCGGCGCTGGGCAAGAAATTCATAGCGTACATAATCGTGGGCCAGCAACAGGATGTCGGCTTGTTGCTGTGGGTTGAGGGGCTCACTGAGAAAATCGGCCAGAGATCGTTCTTCGCTGGCCAGTGCCAGTGCCTCGTTTTGGGCATCTTCGGTTAGTGAGGCGGCGAGTTGGGCCAGCCGGGTGCCAGCGGCGGGGCGGTAAATGGTTTTTGTTACAAACCCGGTCTGTTCGCTTACCAGACGCAGTGTGTCGGAGGGAATTACCCAGCCGTGCAGCTGGTCGCTGAGACCGAGGCCGGGGCGAGCCACGTCCAGCAGGGTGAGGATCAGGTAGGAGCAGTTTTCGTCGAAAAAATAATAGTCAAAGTGCACGCCTCGCAGTTCCCACACGTGGGCCAGCAGGCGGTGGATTTCATCCGGGGAAAAGGAGAGCTGGTATTCCCAGATGTCCCGGCTTTCGAAGTCCGAATACTCCTTCACCTTTTTATAATAGGGACCGATGCCCATGCTGCCGTAATAACCGCCGAAGATACCCTTGATGGCAAAGGCGACGCCATTGTCTCTGCCTGTCTCGGCGCCGTAATTGATGGCGTAGGACAGCAGTCGGGTGCTTTCAGTTTGTCCCGGGGTGTCCACCCGAAGCAGGGTGTGTCCAAACATGGACGAGGGGTTGTTGATATAGGCTGAGGGAAATATCAGGGTGAGACCACCGGGATTAATGCCGGCATACCATTGCTCGAAGTCAGGGCAGGGTTGCGGGGTAAGCCGCTGGGGATCGAAGTGCAATTGTGCATTCAGCCATTCGTAGCGGGCGACGAAGGCGCATTGAGCAGGCTCGTCTTTTTTGCCCCAAGATTGCTCTGAGAAGAACTGGCGCAGCGTGGCCTTGAGTTCGGCTTGAGGGTCGTACTTACCATTTTCAGCGGTAAAAAAATCGGGATCATCCGCCTCGCTTTCCTGACCACCCAGTAGCCCCTTTTTATAGTGCAGCAGATAGCGCCATTGTGGTGCTTGCGCCAGCTGCTGGTGGTTGGCCTCAGTAATCAACTCGCTGAGGTAAGCGTTATCCAGCTCAGCCGTTGCGGCAAAAATTGGCGCACAAAAAAATAGAGCCAAGACAAATAGGCTCGCTTGCCAAGATTGTGACAGTGGAGGGCATTGATTAAAGTGGGTGATGGTCATGGGCAAAAAAAGTGCCCCCGCCGAAATCGCCGGGGGCACTTTTGCTGACTAGAAACGAACGTGATTAGGTGCGGGCGTATGCTGCCAGCGTGTCCTGTTCGGACATCACCGTATACAGATTATCCAACATTTTACCGGCGGTGATGTTATTGGCTGAGAAAATCTTGCCATAGCTTGCACGAGCAGTGCTAAAGAAAGTGGCTTGATCCTCAGTCTTGATGCCCATCAGTTGGGCCAGTGATGCGAGAGATTCACCTTTGCCTACAGACATATCGCGAGACAGGGCGTCCATGTTGCTGCCAACAAACATGTTAACGGCAGCAGAGGCAGTTACCACACCGCCTTCTTCACAGCCCAGAGTGCCGGAGGAAATGCCAAAGGTTTGATTGCCCGAGGTGCCATTGGTAGTAACGGCGAGCACTTGTGAAGCAGTGCCATCGCTGCCATCAAACAGGGTTGAACCTAGCCCGCAACCGACGTTGTCTCGAGCTGCCATGGCAGTCGTGGCAATCATGGGGGTGACCAATAAAGTGGCGATTAGAATTTTTTTCATGTCGAACTCCCTTTGAAATAAGTGATGGTTGGAACGCTTTGGCGATAAATTGCCCAAATATTTTTGCGGCACCGCCGAGTACAACCGCTACCTTTATATCGACTATTGGCGGCTACTGTCAACGTGCGTATTTCTCAGTATTTACATTGGGTATGTTGTAGCACGACTGCAAAATCGCTTACATAGGTACTACGACATAGTTTATGAAGTACCAATCCAGCGGAATTTGCACATGTCATTTCACTGATGTCCCGTTAACTTGATATGCATTGTGGCCATGCCGGCAAAACATCTATCGTTTGGATAGCTGGGAGGTTTTAGGGACATGAAAATCAATAACACCTCTTAGTCATTATTCCGGCGAAGGGCGGAATCCAGTAGCCGCCTAAGAGCGCCTACTTTTTGTTCAACGACATTCTAGATTCCGGCCTCGGCTTTGGCGTTCTGCGTCGCTCTATCGCCTACACCCATGTAGGTGTTCGCCGGAATGCCCAAAGCGCTACGCGGGGCAGGCTCTGACGGAAAAAAGTTAATGGGACAGTGATGTCATTTATGTCATCAAATTGCCACAGAATGGAAATTAAACCTTCATGTTGTGCGCCTATCCTTTGCCCCGCAATGCACTAAAGCTTAATTGAATCAAATCGCCCAACGCGGGCCGGGAGAATAAAATGGCATTTTTTATCAAAGAATGGGCGGACAAAACGGCAACGCTGATGGCGGATAACGGGGCAGTACTGTGGACTTTTCCTAGTGTGGAGGAGGCGCAGAAAGTCTGTAGAGAATGGTACAGCCTTCAAACAGAAGGGCGGCCTGATTATGATGGCTGTATGGATCCCCTGGTCGCAACCTGTGCGGTGAGCTGAGTTGGCGAACTTCCCTATTCGCAGCGCATTTTTTGTGTGGCGTTTTATAGCGTAGCAAAGACTTTTTCTGCTGCATCCAGCGTGGCTTTGATTTCTGCATCACCGTGAGCCGCAGAAACAAAACCGGTTTCGTAGGCAGATGGTGCCAGGTACACACCTTCGTCCAACATGGCGTGGAAAAATGTCTGGAAGCGATCAATGTTGCAGGCGGACACTTGCGCGAAGTTGGTGACGTTCTCTTCTTCGGTGAAAAAGAATCCGAACATGCCGCCCACCTGATTGGTGGTGAGCGGAATGCCTGCCGCTTTTGCGCGTTCTTTCAGGCCTTCGCACAGTGCAGAGGCCGCTTTGCTGAGACCGTCGTGGAAACCGGGCGCTGAAATCAGTTCCAGTGTTTTCAGCCCCGCGGCCATGGAAACGGGATTGCCGGACAAGGTGCCCGCCTGATACACCGGGCCCAGCGGTGCGATGTGTTCCATGA
>CAZXZI010000081.1:0-12524 GCA_964645165.1 uncultured Ectothiorhodospiraceae bacterium | reverse complement strand
GGTGATCAGTACGCGCAATATAACCTGGCGGTGTCTTACGATTCGGGCACCGGGGTTCCACAAAATTATCGGGAAGCGGTACGCTGGTTTCGGCGTTCAGCAGATCAGGGGGTCAGTTCCGCCCAATACGATCTTGGTGTGATGATCGAGCAAGGTCGCGGCACACGCAAAAATTTCAAAAAAGCGGCAAGCTGGTACCAAAAGGCAGCGGAACAGGGGCATGTTCAGGCACAAAATAATCTGGCCTGGTTGTATAAGAATGGCCAGGGTGTTGAACGAAATCTGGTTATTGCATTTGCATGGTTTGATGTCGCTGCAGCGCAGGGGTTTGAACTGGCACAAGAAAAACGCGACGAGATTAAAACGGCACTCACGGCCAAAGAGCTTCGCAAGGCAGAGGCGACGTCTGCAAAACTGAAGAAAACGGTTTTGTCGGCAAAGAACTGACATTCCATTCTTCGTAGCGTGGCAGTCGAATCATCTCTGCCATGCTTGTTTTAAACGCTAGTCCGCTCTAGTGTTTTTTCTTGCCGACCTTCTCGTCGGCAGTCCGCCAGATATCCACGGCCTTTCCCTGTTCACGAAGGTGATCCGCATAATTGGTCAGATAGCGCTGAAAACTGGGCTGCTTCTTGTAGCCTTCACTGAGCACGTAATTCAATATGCCCTGGGTATGAAACACTTTAAATGATGCCTCGGCACGAATCACTTCTTTGCCTTCCGTACTAAAAACCACAATCGAGGGTGCATACTTTACATCCAGTTGCTTTGCCCATTGGCGCGCCATCATCTTTTTACCCTCGGGAGTAACGATGGGTGTTTTTGACCACATGTCCAACTGCGTTACGTCAAACTGTTTAAGCACCGCCAACAGATCAGTGTCAGGCAGAATATTTTTATGCAGGGCATCGCAGTTCGGACAATCCTTTTGCTCGAAAAGCACCACGAAGGGCTTACCCTTTTTTCCCACCCTGGCGGAAAAATCAAATGGTGGTTTGCTGAAATAGGGTTCTGCATTGAGATTTTTATTGGACTTACTTGCTGGCCAGTTGGCCTTCATGAAATCCCGGTAGCTGATATTATCTTCCTTATGCAGCGCAACGTAGTCCAAGTCCAAACTGAAACGTTGCGGTGAATGGTAGCCATTAATGCGTAGCACAACTTTTCCTTGTTCATTGAAAAAAAGCACGGTAGGAGTGAACTGCACCTTGAGTTTTTCCGCAAAGCTTTTTTCTGAATAGTGTTTTCCATCAACATAGGTAATGGGGCGGTCTCCCCACATATTGATAGTGATGACATCGAAACTTTTTTTTGCCTTTTCGGCAATCTCTTTTTGTGCAAAATTACGCTCCACTAACGCGTTGCAATAAGGGCAGCCAGCCTGGTGGAAAAAGATGACCAGTCGCTTTCCTGCTGCTGTTGCTTCGGCAAGATCTTCCTGAAAGTCCAGAAAACTGTCCTTGAACCAGGCCGGGTATTCGGTTTCGATGCCACCGAAAAATTCGGCTTTTTGCGGTGCAGAAAAGACACAGGTTGGCAGCATAGCCATGCTGGCAAAGACAAAAAAACTAGCGATAAATAGACGTTGCATGTGATGGTTTCCCGTTGGAATATTCGTCATTTTCTGAGTATAGCAGTGTACCGACTGCTCTCCCTTATGTCCGTTTCAGTCACTGGTTTTGCGAAATCCCACTCAAATCAGACGTATTTGAGGCCATTTATAGTTTCTACTTGTTGGCGGTAATTTGTTTGATACTGTGAGTATTGACCTAGGGGTTGCGCATAGGTTCTATAGTAATGAACACAAATTGAGAAAATCCACGGTGTGGTGGTGAATTCCAGGGCTAAAATTCGACAACTGCCATTTATGAGCCATACTGGGTCGGTATGAAAAAAACCTTCGAAATATCACTGTTATTTATATTGGTATTCCAAGTATCAATAATGCCTGTGTCTCAGGCTTTCGCTGCGCATCATAACGCGGCTCTTTCCGCAATGCAGATGTCCACAAGCGGCACTGAAGCACTGCACTCAAATCCAAAAATGCACCCGCAAAAAGACTCGTGCAACGGGGAAAATGGCCACAATGGTCGTTGCAGTAATTGTTTGTGTATTTCCATTGCGACCGCACCGTCAACATTCCAACCGACCGCATTAGAAAAACCCTCTGATTCTTTTCTACCAGTGACTATTCCGTTGTGCAGCATTTATATCAACCCACCACTGCGACCACCAATCATCTAAATCTTCTCTCACCCATTCAGTAGCAGCGTGTTTATTGCCAAATATGTCGTTCCTGGTTGCAAACCAGCTGTGCGGTAACATTTGGTAATTCAAAAAAAATCATACCGAGATTTTTCTCGTAGGACGTATCTCGCGGTCAGCACTATTGTTGAATGCTGTCTGTATAAATCAAAGAGGTTCTATTATGAAAATAGCAACAATGAACTTATCAGAATATTTTCACCGAATTGTCATGGCGCTAATGTTGCCCGTTATGGCAGTAACAATGTTTATAATGGATATGGGAACGGCAGAGGCTATTCCGGCATTTGCGCGTAAATTTCAAGCCAATTGCGCCTTGTGTCATACCAACGTGCCACGACTTTCGCCATTTGGTCAGAATTTCCTGGCCAATGGTTATCAGTTTCCAGGGACGAGTGATGGTGCAGAAACGGCCAAGATTATATTGGATGGTGCGCAAGGCCCAGTCACCTTGGACAAATTATCCAATATGATGGCCGTACGCTTGCGTGGAGACATTCAAAAGGCCAAGTTTAAAAATGAGCCTGGCAATGGTGTCGATGACCGCTGGGCGATCGAAGTGCCCAAGATCGTCAACTTCTTTTTCGGAGGAACCGTCACAAAGAATATCAGCTATCTTATGGAGTCCGAGTACAACACCATGGACGCCGTGAATGGTGAAACCTTTGTGAAATTTGAACGCACCTTTATGCAATTTAGTAATATTGGTGGTGCGCAAGGCGTTGCCAACATAAAGGTTGGTAATTTCGACCCATCCTTTTTGTTCTCGTTCCCAACACATCGTCAGCAGCTAAATCCAATTTTGCCGATTGCGGATACGGGTGTTTATCCTCCAGCAATCCAGAGGATTCCTATGTTGCCATATGCGTTCTCCAGCAAGATGTTTGGTTTGAGTACTGCAAGCGCTGTCGCAGGTACCGCGGGTACTGCGGTTGGCGATGGTTTCTCGCTGCTGCCGTTCGCTCCAACGCTTTACAATGCGCCAGTACAAACAGGTATTTCGGTACATGGACGTCCCGGTGGAGATTACAGTCCATTCCTATATCAAGTCGGAATTGCGCTTAACGATAAAGCCGATGGCCGTGGGGATCAGCGAACGGATAGCTACGCCATGTTGCGTTTCGATTTTCAGGCTGTCGGTGCCGATGCACAGGTTTCTGGTTTCTGGTACAACGCTCCGCAGGCAGCACGCTCCACATTATTGATGGGGGGAAATGTCCGTTATGCCGATAATGCGACGGATATTACCCGTGTTGGTATTGGGGCCAGGGCGCAATGGGAAGTCGTTGATATGTATTTTGCCTATACCCAGGACAGCATTGATAAGCCTACCTGGAATGATTTAGGAGGTGCAATGACAACGATGGCAAACATGTCGAAATGGGAGGATAGCGCATCAGGACTCTCTCTTGAAGCCGACTGGCGTTTCGATCCAAAGTGGATGTTGGGGGTGCGTTTTGATCAGATGAATGCGGGCGGTTTAAAACGACTACCTGCAGGCGTTGTAACTGCAGCCAATGATGAGATTAATGCAACGGTGAGAATGATTAGTCCCATTCTCAAATACTACCCAAGCCCCAATATTAGTTTGTACACGCGTGCACATGTGAATATCAGTTCGTCATCAACATTGCCGGATACAAGTGGTGCGGTGGCGGGATTCAGTGGGCAAGAACACCCAGCTTCCAATCTGGAAAGCATGTTGACCTTTGGTGTGGACATGGCTTTTTAAGGTAATAACAATATGGGTACAAGGATGTACTCTACCAAATTTGGGGAAAATAACTTTTTGGAGGGTTGAGAAATGTTTAAACAAATTACCACAACACTGGCATTTTTGCCATTGTTGTTTTTCTTTGGGACAAGCATCGCTGCCCCAGTGATGTATGTGCCTACGGGCGAAACCAACGAACTGGTTATTATCGATTTAACGACCGATAAAATAACAGGGCGGATTGGTGACCTCGAAAATGCTCACGGTCTTTCGAGTAGCCCGAATACTGAATACTTGATCGCCGGCAGTATGCAGGCGATCAATACGAAAAATGGTGGTGCAGCCAAACCAGCCCAAATGAGTGAAGCTGAACATGCTTCGCACCATGCTGGTGGTAAAGCTAAAACTAAACAATCCGCTAGTCCAAGTTACGTTTCTATTATTCATCCCAAATACGGGCACGTCATGCGTCGTGTCGAAGTTCGTGGTTTGACACACCATACTGCCGTCTCGCCCGATGGGAAAATAGCGATTGCCGTGCATTCAGGGGTAGGCGGAATCTCCGTTATTGACCTCAATAAAATGGAAGTGACCAAAACACTGCAAACCGGAACATGGCCCAATTATGCCGTGTTCACCAGTGATGGAAATTTTCTTTATGTCAGCAATGCTGGCACAGGCATGGTGAGTGAAATTGATACCCGAAAGTGGCAGATCGCACGAACCATAAAAGTTGGTAAAGAACCCGAGCACATGCATATCAGTGCGGATAATAAAATTCTTTATGTCGCCAACAAGGCCAGCGGGACAGTCTCTGTGATCAATTTGGCAGATGGCAAAGTCACAAAAACCTATTCAGTGGGTAAAAAGGTACACGGTGTTGATTTGTCCGATGATGGCCGTTGGCTGTTTGTCGCTAGTAAGAGTAGTAATACGCTCAGTAGGATCAATCTAGTCAGTGGAAAAATCATGAGTGTTGATTTGTCTCCCGCACCTTACCACTTGGCGTATATTACCGGTCTGGACAAGCTCTATGTTTCCAGCCGAAAATTGCCAAAAATCTGGGTGGTTAATCCGGAAAGCTTACAAGTTGAAAAGGAAATTTTGTTGGGTAAGGGTGTTGCACATCAAATGGTCATTCGCTCGAACTGAATGGGGAATAGAAAATGCTAACAGTCAGTGAAATCGCCAGTCGGGCAAACGTCACTCCAGACACGGTGAGACATTATGTCCACATCGGTCTGCTTAAGCCTGAACGTAACCCGCAGAACGGATACAAACTCTTCGATGAGCTCGATATCAACAAGCTGCAGTTTATTCGTCAGGCGCAAAGCTTGGGTTTCACCCTGGCAGAAATTTCCGGAATTTTCAGTCATTCAATGAATGGTGACTCCCCTTGTCCACAAGTTCGAGAAGTCATGCAGCGCCGAATTGTTGAAAATAAAGAGAAACTACATGCACTAAATGCTTTGCAAAAACGCATGGAAAATGCGCTTAGACAGTGGGAAACCATGCCAAACGGGCAACCCAATGGTGAGTCTGTGTGCCATTTAATCGAATCAATCACTGCAGTGAAATTAAAGTCTTGATCTGTGAGTAACACATAAGTTCTACACTCTTCACCAGAAGACAAACAACACATTAAGTGTTCAAAAACAGTAAGGAGACTAATCATGAAACTCGTAATGAAACCAATTTTAAGTACATCCATTTTGTTGGCCGCATTGGTAACGGCTCCCCTTGTTTACTCAGGGGGGCAGCATGCCAACGATATGGACGGGATGTCCGGACAGCACAATGGCGAAATGATGGATATGGGCGACATGCAGAATCGAATGAAAGAGATGTCAAAAATGATGAGCGAGGCCCACGGCACAAAAGACATGAACAAGCGCCATGAACTGATGCAAAAACATATGGCACAAATGCAAAATATGATGGGTAACATGCAGGACATGATGGGTGACAAGATGCCAGGAAATATGTCGATGGAGCAACGTCAGGAAATGATGGGCAAACGCATGGACATGATGCAGAACATGATGGGACAGATGATGAAGCAGCAATCCATGATGATGGATATGGAGAAATAGCCTATTGGCGCGATGCTCTCAACCAGCTCCGCGCAATTTTTCGACACAAAAGTTTTATTTCAATACACTGCTGTTCCGTTAACACCGTAATCGTCATACTGGCGCAGGCCGGTATCCAGGAAGTCGTTGAACCAAAAGTAGGCGCTCTTAGGCGACTGCTGGATTCCGGCCTGCGTCGGAATACCCAAAACGCTACGCGGGGCAGGCTCTACCCAAAACGCTACGCGGGGCAGGCTCTACCCAAAACACTGCGCGGGGCAGGCTCTGACGAAAAGAGATTGCCAATGTCCATGTCACTGACATCATGGAATAACCGATATCTCAAATACGTCGCCAGTGGTAGCAAAGCTCGCTTTAAGTTAAGGGAACAGCAGTGATTTCAATAATAAAAATAAAATACAGGAGCTAAAAAATGGCAAAAGATCCAGTATGTGGAATGGATGTCCTCGAGACATCAGATCACCACACAGAGCATAAGGGTGAGAAATTTTATTTTTGCAGTGATGATTGTCTGCACAAGTTTGTCGAAAATCCCACACAGTATGTAGATACTCAGCCGCTCAAAGATCCGGTTTGCGGCATGGACGTCACGGTTGATTCTGAACATCATGCCACGCATGAGAATACCGAATACTATTTTTGTAGTGGACACTGTCAGCAGAAATTTGTTGCTGACCCAGCTCAGTATCTTCAGCCTGAAGCATTAAAAGATCCGGTTTGTGGAATGGATGTTACCGATGAATCTCCAAACCATACGGAACATGATGGACAGCCGTATTATTTTTGCAGTGAACATTGTCTGCATAAGTTTCAGGATGATCCCTGTCAGTATCTGCATCCACACCCTCATTCGCATGCCGAGGCACCCGTAGATGAGTCAGGCATGTACACCTGTCCTATGGATCCTGAAATCATTCAGGAAGGCCCAGGTACCTGTCCCATCTGTGGCATGGCTCTTGAGCCCATGGGCATCCCTGTTATTCCCATGGAAACCAAATACACCTGTCCCATGCACCCAGAAGTGATTCAGGATGATCCGGGAAATTGTCCCAAATGCGGGATGACCCTGGAAGCGCAAAGCTTCGCAGTTGAGGAAAAGAACGAAGAGCTTATTGATATGACTCGTCGTTTTTGGGTGAGTACGGTGCTTGCAGCTCCTGTGTTTTTATTGGCGATGGTGGCTGATCTTGTTCCAAACTGGTTACCCGCAGGGCTGGGTATGCACACAGTGCAATGGATCGAATTCATTATGGCCACGCCAGTGGTGCTCTGGGGGGGGTGGCCCTTCTTTGTGCGTGGCTGGCAGTCTGTGCTGAGCTGGAATCTCAACATGTTCACCCTGATTGGCTTAGGCGTATGCGTAACCTGGATTTATAGCGTGGTGGCGTTGTTGCTGCCCAATATTTTCCCCAGGGTGATGCAGATAGACGATGGGCTGGTGAATGTCTATTTCGAAGCGGCTGCGGTGATTATTGCCCTAGTGCTGCTGGGACAAGTATTAGAGTTGCGCGCACGTTCAAAAACCAATGCGGCTATCAAACTGCTGTTAGGGCTTGCACCTAATACTGCGCGTATTGTTCGTGCCGATGGTACGGAAGAAGATATTCCAATGGAACAGGTTCATCCCGGCGATATTTTACGAGTTCGTCCCGGCGATAAGGTACCTGTGGATGGCGTAGTGACCGAGGGTGTCAGCAATATTGACGAATCCATGGTGACGGGTGAACCCGTGCCCGTGGAAAAATCGGCAGGTGATAAGCTGATCGGTGCCACCGTGAATGGCACGGGAAGTCTGCTGATGCGGGCAGAGCGTGTGGGCGCCGACACCCTGTTATCGCAGATCGTTAACATGGTCGCCGAGGCGCAACGTTCCCGCGCACCTATTCAAAAACTTGCAGATCAAGTGGCGGGTTATTTTGTGCCGGCGGTCGTCGGTGTTGCCGTGATTGCCTTTATTGTTTGGAATTATTGGGGGCCAGAGCCTCGATTGGCACATGCCATCGTCAATGCCGTGGCGGTGCTTATTATCGCCTGTCCCTGTGCCTTGGGATTGGCAACACCCATTTCCATTATGGTCGGTACCGGGCGTGGTGCCCTGGAAGGCGTGCTGATTAAAAACGCCGAGGCTTTGGAAATATTGGAAAAGGTAGACACCCTCGTGGTAGACAAAACCGGCACCCTGACAGAGGGTAAACCTCAGCTCGTTGCGGTTACAGCGAGTGCAGGATTTGATGAGCAACAGATTCTTAAACTCGCCGCCAGTCTAGAACGGGCGAGTGAACATCCGCTGGCTGAGTCCATTGTGCGTGGCGCAGAGGAGCGGGGTGCTGGTTTAACCTCAACCGAAGACTTCCAGTCTATTACCGGTAAAGGTGTGCAAGGTACGGTTGCTGGGCAACGTGTGGCCTTAGGTAATCTTCAACTGCTGGAAACCCTGCAAATTGACCCACAGGATTTACCGGCAAAGGCCGACGCGCAACGCGGTGAAGGTCAGACCGTGATGTTTGTCGCCATTGACGGTAAAGCTGCAGGCTTAATTGGTGTTGCTGATCCTATCAAGCCGACGACACACGAAGCGATTAAGGCCTTGCACAAAGAAGGCATCAGTGTGGTGATGCTAACGGGAGATAGCCAGAAAACGGCGGCGGCTGTTGCCAAGAAATTAGGTATCGATAGGGTACATGCCGAGGTGCTGCCCGACCAAAAGGCCGCAGTTGTTAAACAACTGCAAGAGGAGGGACACACTGTGGCGATGGCCGGAGATGGCATCAACGATGCCCCTGCACTGGCGCAGGCGCATGCGGGTATTGCCATGGGCACCGGCACCGATGTGGCTATGGAAAGCGCATCCGTGACGTTGGTGAAAGGGGACTTGCGTGGCATTGTACGAGCAAGACGCCTATCACGCGCAACGATGTCGAATATTCGTCAGAACCTATTCTTTGCCTTTATCTATAATTCCTTAGGTGTGCCTGTAGCTGCAGGCATACTTTATCCCTTCTTCGGTATCCTGTTATCACCAATGATTGCTGCTGCCGCAATGAGTTTTAGCTCAGTCTCTGTTATCACCAATGCTTTGCGCTTGAAAAATGTACGATTGTAAAAAAGGTAGAATAGAAACATGTAAGAACTGTTTCAACGTGATCGGGAGAATGGCAATGAATCCGTTACGGAAAAAGAATATATGGCCAAGTTTCGTGATGGTAATGTCGTTGTTAAGCATCTGGTGGCTCTCAGCTGCAGCGGCATCAGAGAGCAAGCCTGAACGACATAACTTTGGTACAGACCCTGATCGTTATTATCTTCCGAAGAAAGCGATTGATACTGGTGAAATACCTAATATCATCCTTAAAGCGACAGACAGCGGAAATACACCACTGCCATATTTCAAACTCAAGAATAATGTGTACATGTTTTTTGGCAATATCGCCGAAGTGGATGAATTCAATCGTGGCTGGAATGGTAATGCCGGATTTATAGTCACTCCCGAAGGCGTTGTAGTAATCGATTCGTTGGGTACCCCGAGGTTAGGGCAACGCATGATTGCCACCATTAAGACTGTGACGCAGAAGCCTATCAAGTATCTCATTATTACCCACAACCATCCTGACCACTCCTACGGTGCAGTAGCCTTTCGTAATTTAGGAGGCGTTACCATCATCGCTCATCAAGGAACACGTGATTACATTAACTCGGATCAAATGGAAGGCTCTGTGGCGTTTCGGCGTTCGTTTATCGATGTCGATATGAAAGGCTTTAAAGGTATTCCTCCTGATATCACCATCAGTGGTAAACGTTTTTCTAAATATGACCTGAAATTCGGAGCCCAGATATTTCATATTTACAATGTTGGCCAACACCATTCTGCGGGTGACCTGATTGTACATGATAGAAAAAATGACGTGGTGTGGATATCCGACCTGGCCTTTAATCAACGCACTACGTTTATGGGCGACGGAAACTCCAAACAGGCCATTGAGGCACAGGACTGGCTGCTCACACGTTTTGCCAATGCCAGTTTGATGGTGCCCGGGCACGGCAGTGCACAAACAAAACCGTTTCCCATGGTGACTAAAACTCAATCTTATATGAAGCGCCTGCGTAAAAAGATGTTGGAAGCGCTTGCCAAAGATACTGATTTATTCGAGGCAGTAAAACAGGCAGAGTTTGAGGATTGGAAAAATACCCGGTTGTATGAACTTAACCATCGTAGCAATGCTAATTTTGTTTATCGGGAATTGGAGTTAGAAAACTTTTAATGGAGATTTAACGATGCACAATAGTGGCGGATATGCTTACGGCATGTGGGTGGTGGTTGCCTTCAATATCGGCCTGTTCCTGTTTTTTACACTGAGTTTTTTGAAACCACGCAGCAGTCAAGAGTGGCGCAGCATGGGAATCGTGACAGCCTTTTTTGTTGCCTTGTTTGCCGAAATGTATGGTTTCCCATTAACTATTTATTTACTCACGGGTTGGCTGGGTGACGCCTATCCTACATTGCAGCCCTTCAGCCACAAGCTTGGACACTTGTGGGTAGTGGTGCTTGGAGGTTCCACCCTGGCCTGGTCCTTTGTAATGGCTTTGAGTTTGGTGCTGATGCTCATGGGTTACACACTACTTTCAAAAGGCTGGGCACAAATTCACGCGGCTCATGGTGGTCTGGTTACTGACGGGATTTATACCTACGCACGCCACCCGCAATACACCGGGCTGTTTCTAGTCATCATTGGGTTTCTGGTGCAATGGCCAACAATACTGACTGTGATTATGGCGCCTATTTTACTTTATGCCTACGTTCATCTTGCGTTGGTCGAAGAGCGACGTTCCGAGGCAGAATTTGGCGAAGATTATTATGAGTACGTTCGTAAAACACCGGCTTTTTTTCCGCCGTTTGATCAATGGAAGGCGTTTTTAACGGCAGAGGTTAGAGATGAGCACGTGCTTTAACTGATACCAGAAAATTAGTCAGGAGGTGACAAATGGAAGGCTTGGGTTCGTTATTACTATTCGCAGCGTTTTTCTTTCTCATGATGCGCTTTGGTTGTGGGTCACACATGATGCACGGACACGCTAGCCATGGTGATTCCAAGAATGGAGCATCCAGTGACAACGATAAGTTTGCTAAGTATATCGATCCTGTTTGTGACATGGAGGTTGAGGCCGAACAAGGCTACGGGAAAATGTATCAAGGCACATTATATCGGTTTTGTTCCAGAAGTTGCTTGGATAAATTTGATGATGATCCAGATCGTTATCTTAATAGTACACAAGATAATATAAAGGAGAAGCATCATGACAACTAGTACGATGACACCGAGTTACCCAAGACAGGGGGTTTCATTGCTGGGTGTAGGACACGCCTCCAGTTTCCTGCTCGCAATCAGCTTTGCGTTGTGTGTCGGTTTTGACCTGCTTCTACCGGAACACGCTATGTATGGTGCCTGGCAGAAACTGTTGCCGGGTTTTGAATGGCTCAGCTGGAAAAGTTTTTTCCTGGGGCTGATTGAGGCCTACGGTTATGGCTGGTATTTCGCCCTGATCTGGGTGCCGATCTATAATTTCGTTACGCTACGCGGTAAGTAAGAGAACATTTTGATGGATAACGTTTTATTCAGTTTAAAGAGCCAGCCCGTAGTCTTTTTATAATTTGGAAAAGGCCATTGCTTGTTCAGGAGGATAGAACCATGAAAAATGGAATTACGCAGAAGGGGCTTGCTGGACACCCATTGCAAACGGATTCAGATGCTATTAGTGATAAAATGGTCGTTGCGGGCCAGGAGATTCTGGAATCTCTTCTCGCTGGTTATGACGGACCAGTGGCAGTGCGTTTGTGGAATGGCAAATGTATCCACGGCGCAACTGATGCTCCTTGCAGCATAATTTTTCGCCAGCCTTCGGTGTTGCGCCATTTGATATTTCACCGTGATCTGGTCCAGCTTGCCGAATCCTTTTTGTCCGGTGAACTGGATTTGGAGGGTGATATATCAAGGTTGTTTGATCTGACACAACATACATATAATCTGCGTTTTACTTGGTTAGAAAAGTGGCGGATGCTGCGCCGGGCTTTGCGCCTGCCAGCTCTCCGGGTATCGAGTCTGGCGTCCATTCGGGAAAGACGCTCCATACAACATAACAACAGCAAAGAAAGCATCGCTCATCATTATGATGTCAGTAACGATTTTTACCGCCTCTGGCTGGATCCCGAGATGGTTTATTCTTGCGCCTATTTTCGCACCTCCAGTCAAACGCTGGTCAGCGCCCAGCAGGAAAAACTAGACTACCTCTGCCGCAAATTACGCTTGCAACCGGGTCAGCAACTGCTCGATATCGGTTGTGGCTGGGGTGCTCTGGCCATCTGGGCCGCCCGTCATTACGACGTGCAAGTGCATGGCATCACTCTGAGTGAACAACAATATCATCATGCTAGCGAGCGGGTACGTAGTGAGGGACTG
>CAZXZI010000080.1:0-12538 GCA_964645165.1 uncultured Ectothiorhodospiraceae bacterium | reverse complement strand
TATGGCAATTTCCATTGTGTTGGCCATGCTGGCCTCATTATTAGTGGCCTTAGTGGTGGTACCGGCCTTGGCTACTTACCTGTTTAAACGCGGCGTGCGTGAAAAAGAAAGTTTTATCATGAAGCCGTTGGATCGGCTTTATCGTCGCGCATTGGGTGGGGCACTGAAAAAACGAATACTGGTTGTTGGCAGTGCGTTGGCCTTGTTTTTAGGCTCATTAGTACTGGTTCCTTTATTAGGCACGGAATTTGTGCCCGAATTGGAGGAAGGTACGTTGAATATTCGCGTCACTCTCGCACCATCATCCAGTTTAGATACTTCATTGAAGGTTGCGCAAAAACTGGAACAACAATTGATGACCTTTCCGGAAGTACTTTATGCTTCCAGCCGGGTAGGGCGTGCAGAAATAGGCGGTGACCCGGAGCCAGTTTCAAATGTGGAGCTTTTTGTGGGTATGAAACCCGTATCGCAATGGACCTCTGCTTCTAATCGTAAATCGCTACAGGGTTTAATGGAAGAAAAGATGTCCGTACATCCGGGGTTGCTGTTTTCTTTCTCGCAACCCATTGCGACACGTGTTGATGAGTTATTATCCGGCGTCAAAGCACAATTGGCCATTAAACTGTTTGGTCCCGATCTTGATCAGCTAACCAAAACAGGTAAAGCGATTGAGGCACTGGTACGTAAAGTTGAAGGTACCCGTGATGTGGAAATGGAACAAATTGGTGGCGAAGCACAGCTGGCGATACGCCCGGATCGCGATATTCTGGCACGTTATGGTATTCCAGTGGCGCAAGTGATGGATCTGGTGAGTGATGCGATCGGCGGTCGCGAAGCCGGGCAGGTGATTAAAGGCAACGAACGTTATGACATTTATGTACGTCTAGCCAAATCTTATCGCAATAGTGTCGAAGCAATTCGCGGTCTGATTTTACAAGCCCCCAATGGTGCTTGGGTGAAATTGGGAGACGTGGCGCAAGTGGCTATCGAATCCGGTCCACCACAGATTCGCCGTGACGATGTACAGCGACGAGTAGTCATCCAGTCTAACGTTGAAGGTCGTGACATGGGTGGTTTGGTCGCCGAATTGCAACAACGCATCGGGAATGAAATAGAGTTGCCAACGGGTTATTCCGTCGTGTTTGGTGGGCAGTTTGAAAATCAACAACGTGCGCAAGCTAAGCTGATGATCGTGGTGCCTCTGTCGTTAGGACTCATTTTTTTACTACTGTACTTTGCCTTCAATTCAATTGGCCAAGCTATGTTAATTATGCTCAACGTACCACTGGCGCTCATCGGTGGCATCGCTGCCTTGTTTATCTCGGGGCAATACCTCTCGGTGCCGGGATCCATCGGTTTTATCGCACTGTTTGGTGTTGCGGTACTTAATGGCGTGGTGATGGTTAATGCTATCAACCAGCGTCGAGAAAGCGGTCTGCAACAGAACGAAGCCGTCTTTGGTGGCGCTTTATCACGATTACGTCCCGTGCTGATGACGGCCTCCATTGCCGCATTAGGCTTGGTGCCCATGTTGCTATCGACAGGGGTTGGCTCCGAAGTACAACGACCACTGGCAACCGTAGTGGTGGGTGGTCTGGTTTCTTCCACATTGCTGACACTTTTTGTAATTCCAGCACTTTATGGCTTCTTTTCCCGGGCGCATTATCAGGAAGTAAATTCGTAATAAAACGATGGCTCATGATCATTCACATCACGATGTAGATACGATGGGCGATCGGCGTTTGCTGATCGCCATCGTTATCAATATGCTGCTAACGTTGGCACAAGTGGTTGGCGGTATTGTTTCCGGCAGCCTATCGTTGATCGCCGATGCATTGCATAATTTCAGTGATGCCAGTTCACTATTGATCGCCTGGGTAGCGCGTAAGATTGGCCGCCAGCCTCCCGATGCGTTCAAGACCTTCGGTTACAAACGGGCTGAAGTGATTGCTGCACTGATAAACCTGGTTACCCTGGTATTGGTCGGTCTCTATCTTGTTTACGAAGCACTGTGGCGTTTTTATACCCCGCAGGAAATTGAAGGCTGGATCGTGATTGTTATCGCTGGTGTTGCATTGGTGATTGATGTGGCTACAGCGATACTCACTTACAGTATGTCCAAAAACAGTCTGAATATTCGCGCAGCCTTTCTGCATAATGTTTCTGATGCATTGGCCTCGGTGGGGGTTATTGTGGCCGGCAGTCTGATTCTGCTTTACGGCTGGTACTGGGCAGATACCGTGATGACGTTGGCGATTGCTGGTTATGTGCTTTATCAGGCCGCGACCATGCTGCCAACGACTATCCATATTCTGATGCAAGGAACCCCGGAAAACCTTAGTATCCAAGAAGTCATTTCAACGATGGAAAAAATAAATGGTGTCAACAACGTGCATCACGTTCACATCTGGCAACTGGATGAGCAGCAGATTGCTTTGGAGGCGCATGTTGTCATTGCTGATTTTATGAATACGGAACAGATTAAGATGGCGTTGAAATCTAGCCTTGAACAACAATTTTCTATCAGTCATTCTACACTGGAGTTTGAAACCATTCATTGCAAGGAACTTACACAATAATGTCTGATTGTGACTGCGATATAGAAATCACCAACAAAGAACAGGCGAAAACCCTGATCATTCTTTTGCTCATCAATGGCGTGATGTTTCTTGCAGAAATTACTGTCGGCATCATTAGCGAATCCTCTGCATTGATCGCAGATTCTCTCGATAATTTAGCTGATGCTTCAGTCTATGCCATTGGTTTATATGCAGTGGGGAAAAGTCTTGGTGTAAAAGCCAGGGCAGCTCACCTTAGTGGTCTGTTCCAAATCATACTGGGGCTTGGGGTTTTGCTGGATATTGTGCGTCGCGGCATATTGGGCAGCGAGCCAGAACCATATTTCATGCTTATCGTGGGAGTCACTGCGCTTGTGGCAAACAGTATTTGCTTGACGCTGATTCATAAACACCGTGAGGGCGAAGTCCACATGCGCGCCAGCTGGATATTTTCAAAAAATGATGTCATTGCCAACGTGGGCATCATTATCAGTGGCCTGTTCGTCATATTGTTTGACTCACGCTGGCCAGATTTAATTATCGGCGTCCTTATTGTGCTGTTTGTGGTGCATGGTGGCTTTCGCATTCTTAAAGAAGCAAACAACGAGAAGCAAAACATTACCAACGATACTTGTGGAAGACCTGAGTAATCTTTCCATTCACTTTTCGTTGTTTTCTTCGATACCCTCAATAATCGGACAACCTTCTTCACTGCCTGTGCACAGGTTCACTAACAAAGTTAGTTCGTTGCGCAGGGTGGTCAAATCCTGCAGGTGTGTTTCAATTTCTACCAGTTTCCGATGAGTCAATTCGCGCACCTCAGTACGGGCATGTTGTGGAGCCTCACGCATTTGTAACAGATCTTTGATCTCCGCCAGGGTAAAGTTCATTTTTTGTGCACGCTGAATAAATTTAAGCTGGGAAATATCTTTCTCACTGTACACACGAATTCCTGAAGCGGTACGACTAATATTATTCAGTAAGCCAATCTTTTCGTAATAACGCAGCGTATCGGCCGTTAAACCAAGCTGCCTGCCAATCTCGCCAATACGGTAGTTACTCATGCTGGTTCCTGTTTATCTATCGATAACCGTGAAAGGATAGCTTCCCGCAGTGTTTCTTTATCAGGTATTGCAGTGAATACCAGTGCCCCGTTAAAAACAATGCCAGGTGTTGCCCGAATACCTAAATCAACTGCGTAGTCCAATTCTTCAACAATATTCACCAGCCGTAAATCCACATCCGTATTATCCAAATCAGCTAACACAGTCTCCATCAACTGATAGGCCTTGCTGCATTTATTACAGCCGGGCGCGGAGAAAATTTCAATGTTTAGTCTGTTATCTAGCATTAGGGGTTATTTTCCAGGCCGCCATTTTTGTATCTGGTGATTCGCATAGTCTGCCACGAATACGCTGCCATCGTCAGCCTCTACGGCAGAAATAGCGGTGTGTGTCAGCGTTGTACTTTTAACCCCAAAGACATTAATAAATTTGCCATCCTGGGTGAACTTTTGCACCCGGTCGTTGTAAAAATCGGCGACAAAGACATTGCCGCTGGGGCCAACAGAGACGCCAGTCACAGTAGCAAACCAGCCGTTAAAAGGACCGAATATGTTCATGGCAAAGGGGCCGCCCCATTTGGCGAGTAGTTTGCCGTTGCTATCGAAAGAAAGTATCCGGTCATTGTAACCATCGGCGATAAATAAGGTGCCCTTTTTTGAGAGTGCCACATCTGTGGGATAATTTAATTTTCCATCCAATACACCGACCTGTTTAGTTTTCCCCCATTGACGGATAAATATGCCATCGGCTTTTAACTGCTGGACACGTTGATTATAAAAATCGGCGACATAGAGGTCACCATTTTTAGCCACGGCAACGCCGCCGGGTGCACTGAACTCGCCATCACCAGAACCAGACCTGCCAATGTTGCGTTTAAAGGTGCCATCCAGCCCATACACCTGGATGCGGTCGTTGAAATATTCTGCAACATAGAGTTCGCCATTGGCTGCGGTGAGATTCATGGGACGGTTAAACTGGCCGGAACCATCGCCTTTCTTACCAAACATGCGTTTGAAGTTGCCATCCAAATCAAACACTTGAATGCGGGTATTGCGCGCATCACTGACAAAGAGTTCTTTACCAGCCAGAGTGATTGATGTGGGTTCATTAAATTGACCCGGGGCGTTACCCTTACTTCCCCAGGTCTTGACCAGCGTGTAGGCTGGCTCCTGTGGAGAAGGCATCCACACGGCATATATCGTGACTGCCAGCAGGCCAATAACAGCAATAAGGCTAAGTAATAAACGTTTCAGTATTTTCATTATCATTTCTCGATATGTGATTAAAAATGTTTGCCCGTCATGTTTGTGATCATTTAAATTCCAGGCTTTTCTGTTGTAAATAATAAATGCCAACAACGATTAAAATCAGTGCATGAATCATTACCTTAAACCAGAAGCCAATGATCACACCTTCAACAAGGTGAAAAGCAGAGAAGGCAAGCACCCAGGTTAAAATATTCTTTGAACGTTTAAACAAGCCGTTGATAATGTAAACAATCAACACCAAGGAAATAACAATGTTAGCAACCCGATAGGAAAACAGCCCAAAATCAAACGCGATACCAAGCACGCGGTAAACCAGTACGCTGCCTGCACACAGGGCAAACAAACCCTCCAGTCCGGCAATTGACCAGATTATCCAGTTTTTATTCATAACAGCCTCGATGTTGAATGAATGAAAAAATATTCGTTAAGTAAATACAGTCCGGTAACGATCAGTGTTACACCAGCAATGATTTCCAGCACCTTTTGGTGGCGGGAAAACAGACGCAGTGACTCGAGCCAACCCATGCTCCAGGCACCAATGATGATGGGAATACTGCGTCCCATTGCAAAGGCTAACAACAGGGCAGCACCAAACGGCACCGACCCGCTGGCGGCGCTGGCGGCCAGGGTGACTAACAACGCTGGCGTACAAAAAGGGCACACGGCCACCGAGAAAGGAATGCTCAATAGAAATGCGCCCCAGGGCCCGGAAACCTTTTTGCCTCGCATGGTTAGCCAAGGTAGGCGTATTTTCAACCAGCCGGGCCAAATCAGGCCAAGCAGGATCAAGATAGGCCCGAGAAACAGACCCCACTCACGTCCCATGATGTGTTGCGCCCAATCACCGCTCAGTGCGACAACGATGCCCAGTGCGGTGTGCGTCAACAGCATGCCTGCCACAAAGGCACCGCCCAATTGCAATGCGCGCTTTTCTTCGTGTTGCTTGTCATGTGCGAGGGTCACATAAGCCAACACTACCGGTATGGAGGCAAAGGACACGGGATTAAAACTGAATACCAGACCTGCAAGAAAACCCACGCCGATGCCCAGCAGGCTGGCTTCACTCAGTAGGGTCTGGAGGTTGGCAGGATCGATGTCGATCATCGGTGGCATCAGAGCCACAGCCAAACCGTACAACAGGATGGCGGTAATAAAGGGACTAGCTTTGGCTGCGTGTTGTAACAGATCGGCACCATCTGCATGAATCCCGCGAAACGCGGCAATCACCATGGGCAGGGTAAACAGAGTGGCAAATATCAGGCCCGCCAGCGCTGCCATAAGCATGGAATCCATACTGATGGCGATACCCGTGACGACAATAATCAAGGGAATAGTGCAGGCCGGCAGGGTCAGTCCCAACTGAATGGCATGGGGTAATTGGTTTCCCCCTGGCAGTAATCGATGAAAACTAAGATGGGGGATGGGTAAATAGATAAAACGCGAGATGATGTAAAGGGTCGCCAATATACTGAGGATGATGCTGGGTGCATAGTCTCCCCATGTGGGCGCATCGGTCAGTATTACCGCGAGTACCAACAGGGCAGTCAGTAAACCACTGCGCGTCAACCATACGGTGAGCAGGTTTTGGCAACATTGCGTCTTTGTTTGCCGATGTGCGCGTGCCGAAAACAGGGTATGCGTGGCAATGGTGCACGGCTCAAAAAAGGCCAGTGCGCCCAACAGTGCCGCTATGCCCAGCAATAACGTGTTCATGTTGGCAGTCTTCTGCCATCCATGGGTGACAAACGTTTTTCCAGTTCGGTGCGCAGCTTGTTAGCCGAAGGCAAGCTGCCAAACACCAGTTCGCCATCAATAGCGATGGCCGGCGTGGATAACACGCCCAGCTCCACGGCATAGTCCAGTTCGTCGAGAATATTCACCTCGCCCCATTGAATGGCATCACCACCGATCTCTTCAGCCAGTTTTTGCAACACTGCCTTGGCATGGCTGCACTTGCTGCAACCGGGCGAGGAAAAAACTTCAACCTTGATTGTCATTACACATCTAGCCAGATGCGTAAGGGCAAGGCCAGGTAAGCCGCGAAAAAACCGATACTCCAAACAACAATTGAACTCCAGTACACCCGCCGATTCCACACCGGGGTGCGGTTACACAGGCGACCCAACTCCAGATCGGTTGGGCAACTGCGCCCGGGGCGATACATGAGCCACCCCGATAAAGCCAACATCACACCGGAGCCGAGGAAGATCCAGATCTTGTGCATACTTAGGGTAATTAATAGTGGAAAGCTGCCGGTAAGTGCCGCGACCGTCGCACCCATTCCAAGTGTCACCAACGTAATAGGCAGTGCACAGCAAAGCAGCGTACCGGTGGAAGCAAACAAACTTAGCCAGGTGATGCCGGTTTGTTTGTTTTTTGTGCCACCATCTAATGTATTTGTTAGTGTTGTATCGTTCATCTTAAACCCATAAAAAAATCATTTAAGGAAGACCTGATAAACCCGTCATGACGGGTTTTCATATTTCTATTCCTATAAAACGCACCTGACATAATGATTATTCGGCAATATCCTTATTATTCATACCGGCAGAGCCGGTGGTTTTTGGGTCATTAAATGACGGAAAAAAGTTAACGAAACAGCAATACATTAAAATACCTAAAAATTAACACGCACCCCGGCGCGGGCAATGGTATCCAGCTCCAGTGCTGTGCCGTTGAGGTTTTGACTAACAGGAAATTGCACGGCGGTCTCGGCAATCCAACGTCGTGTAACATATTGCAGACCCGGCGCTAGTAAAATTCGCGTGCCGCCTGAGTTGTTATCGTCCGCACCATTGACAGTATTCTTATCCTGATTAATGGCATTCAGTTCTAGCACGGCATACACGAATCCCGGCACACCGCTGCTCAGTTCACGTGGCCAGATCCGTTTTTGCAGCGATGCATCCAGGCGCAGCACATCTCCGGCTTCAAAATGATTGGCTTCGTTGTTGATGCGGTAACTCAACTGGGCATCCAGTTGATAGTCCAGGGTTTGCCCCGTAATCACCATGCCACCAAAGGCATCCCAGGAACCGGTGCCAAGTTGCAAAGGCGGCGGCAGTGTACCGAGACTATCTCTGGCCGTATCATCACCGGTGGGTGCTTTAAGGCCGGCAAAGGCAGCCAGACGCAGGGTACGACCAGGCTGATTATTTTGCTGAAAAATATAACGTGCAAAGGCGCTTACATCACCTAGCCCCGAGTTACTGCGCTTGATTTTTCCCGCACCCATGTTCATTGACAGGTCGATATCCCGATAGGGCAGCACACCGAACAGAGCCAGCCGGTTGTTGATGCCATAGGCCAGCGTGGTGGCACTCATGGTCTCCGAACGGTCACGTTTTGCACCACTGGGATCATCGCCGGATTGCATAACAATAAATTGTTGGCGAAACAGAAATTCCTCCTTGGCCACCGGCAGTGCCGTATTAAAAGTGATGGGTGCAGCCAGCGTGCTGCTGGTCATGGTGACCAGCAGCAGACTGAGTCCGGCCAAGCAATAATTCCCCGTTCGCTTATTCATGACTTAACGTGCCTTTTCGGTCATGCTTTTCATGGTGAAGCCGGCGTCGTGTACGATGGTTTTCAGTTCGTCCTCTTTAAAGGTTTTACTTTCACCTGTTTTAACAACCACAAGACCATTCTTTAGATCCACATCCACGCTTTCTACACCTTCGGTCTTGGTGAACTTTTTCTCGATGCCATAGGCACAGAAGGGACAGGCAAGGCCATCGACGCGCAGGTCGTATTCTGTGCCACCGGCAAAACTGGCGCTACTCCACATCAAGGCGACTCCGGTGAGTGTGCTTGCGAGGATCAGACGCGTACTTTTGATGGCGGTATTTTTTAGCTGTGTAATATTCATGTGATGTTCTCCTGTGATTATTAATAGTAATGATGAATTAGAGATGCCATTCAAAGGACATCTTGGCGCGATAGTCAGACTTGTCCTGAGTACCATTCAAATTACTGGCGATGGGGAGTTGCACGCCCGCCTTTATCGAAAAGTTGTGGGTGGTCCAGAAGATACCGGGAGAGATGAACCACTCGGTGCCGCCGCTGTTGGCCTGTGATGCGCCATTCAGTTCCGTCTTGTCCGTAATCTCGCCATTGAGTTCCAACAACCACACCGTGTCGGGCTTGGTGTATTCGGGTGTCTTGGGGCGCCAGCCACCCACAAAATCCACCAACCATTTATTGCCCTTCTGCAGGCCAGCATCATTCTTGCCGGGCAACACATAACGGGCGCTGGCCCAGCGATACCATTTGATGCTCTCGTATCCGTAGGTCAGACCCACGATGGCATCGGTAGCACCATTGCCCAGCTTTGGTGTGCCATTTTCATCACCATTTTGCCCATTAATGGCCAGCATGGCGGCAACAGATTCCTGCAACCCCAGGGAATCTTCACGCCAGAAACGATACTTGGTGAACACCTGGATATCAGATAGACCGCTGGAAGTGTCCGTACCGTTGTCTTTACTGGCATATGGCACATTGATGCCCGCCGCCCAGTCGCCGGTAATGCCGTAGGTCATCTCTACCCCTAATTCCGACTCCTTATCCGTACCGGCCTTTTCTTTTGCCGTCTCCACGGCGACCTCCATGCCATCTTTGAAGACCACGTGGGGGCCAATGCCAAAGACCGGGTCGTGTGCGAGTACGTTGCCGCTCACTGTGGCGGCCAGCACGCTCGCAGCCAAAGTAAGCCGAGTTGATGATTTCATGTATTTTCTCCTGTTGTTCATCTGGCAATTATTTCGTGAATGAGGTCATTGACTCATTGGAGTGCACTCAAGGTTCAAGACTTTTTTTTCATTTTTTTGAAAATGTTTTCAGCTTGTGTACAGGCTACATCCTGGAGTTAACTCCAGGTCAAGCTGTATTATGAGAAATAAAGAGCAAATGCCCGGAACGGGCATTTGCAAGCAAGGGAAGCGGGGATTACGTCAGGTCGAAAGATTCGTTCAGTTTTGGCATCACTACATGGGTATCAGTCAGTCGTTTAACGAACGATTGCATGGCTTCCTCATCACCATGCACCAGAAATGTTTTCGAAGGGGTACCGGTTTGTTGGTGCCAGGCCTTGAGCTCGTCACTATCAGCATGTGCTGAGAACCCACCAATGGTATAAATTTTAGCACGCACGTGGATGTCGTCACGGAAAATGCGCACGGTTTTAGCGCCATCAATAATGCGGCGGGCGAGTGTGCCGTGCGCCGCATAGCCCACAAAAATAACACTGGAATCGTTGCGCCATAAATGTTGTTTGAGATGGTGTCGTACCCTGCCACCAGTACACATTCCCGATCCGGCCATGATTACGGCACCTCCACTAATATTATTAAGTGCCATGGATTGTGCCGTTTCTCGGGTAAAGTGCAGGCCGGGAAGCGAGAAGGGGTCTTTGCCTTTATTAAATAACTCGGCGGTTTCTTTGTCATAACATTCAGGATGCCGTTTAAAAATTTCTGTCGCAGATATGGCCATGGGCGAATCCAGGAATACCTGGGTGCTTGCCGGTAATCGGTTTTGCGCAACACCATCGCGTAAAAAATAAAGGATTTCCTGGGCCCGTTCTAGAGCAAAGGTGGGTATGATAACATTACCCCCACGACGGAAGGTATCCTCAATGCCTTCGTAAAGTTCTTCGATGGAAGGCTGTAGTTGTTTGTGCAGACGATCACCGTAGGTGGTTTCCATGACCACAACATCGGCAGCAGGCGGCGGCGTGGGATTACGCAAAATAACGCGGCCGCAGTAACCAAGATCACCAGAGAAAACAACGCGACGTTTTTCTCCATTTTCTTCCAGTTCAAGCAAGATGCTGGCAGAACCCAGGATATGACCCGCGTCGTAGAAAGTGGCGCGAATGCCCGGCGCAATATTTATTGCCTCACTATAATTAGCTACTCGGCCAAAGTTATCCATACTATTAAGAGCATCAAGCACTGTGTACAAAGGCTGGATAGCTTCATCACTGTGGTCTCGGCCATGTGCTCGAGAAGCCTTGCGACTTTGATACGCAGCTTCTTCCTCTTGCAGGTGGGCTGAATCAAGCATGATCAGGCGCGCAAGTTCCCGTGAAGCAGAGGTGGTAATGATTTCACCACGAAAACCACGATTCACCAGTAAGGGAATGCGCCCACAATGATCAAGATGGCCATGGGTTAGTAACAGGTAATCGATGCTGGGGGCATCAAAGCCAAAATCCTGGGCGTTATCTTCCGCCATTTCACGACTGCCCTGATAAAGCCCACAGTCAATGAGGATGCGCTTGCCGTTACATTCGATCAGATGACACGAACCAGTAACTTCGTGATCGGCACCGTGGAATGAAATTCTCATATTATTCTTTCCCTCTTATTCTAATGCAGCATTCATGACAATTCGTTTTTCAGTCGGGCTTCCTTCTGTGTTTTCAGTTTTTAGTCTTCATTCGCAGGCGCATCGAAGTCATCAACAGCCTGCATTAGTGGCGTCATATACATATAGGCCGGCCCACCATGCATGATCACGGCCATAAAACCGGCTTCAACAATTTCGTCACGATTAGCACCAACTTTGACGGCTTCCTCCACGTGAAAAGCGATACACCATTCACATTGCGCGGCCACGGCCAGCCCCACATTAATCAGTTCCTTTTGTTTGATATCCAGCGCCTTACCACCTTCTGCACGTTGCAGAAAATTCAGAAAGCCGCTGGTTTCATTGGGATAATCTTCTTGTAAACGTTTGGTGAGTGCGACAACGTCATTGAGTTTGTCTTTCATGTGAGCCATGATTTTTTCCTCCTTTGCGAAGAATCTATTGAATCAGTTTCTTTTCGACCTCTAACACATGTCGTGTCGTTGCCAACACCGTATCAGGGTTGAGACTCATAGAATCTATGCCAATCCCCACTAAAAATTCTGCCATCTCTGGATAATCCGATGGCGCCTGACCACACAGGCCGGAATGACGATGATTACGATGGGCACCTTCCACGGCAAGTTTTATCATCTGTTTTACACCAGGGTCACGTTCGTCAAAATCAAAAGACACAATTTCGGAATCACGATCCACACCCAAGGTTAGTTGAGTCAAATCGTTGGAGCCAATAGAAAAACCATCGAACATTTTGGCGAATTCGTCAATAAGAATCACGTTATTGGGAATCTCGCACATCACGTAGATGTCCAATCCATTCTCACCACGCTTCAATCCATGTTCTGCCATTGCCTGTAGTACGCGGGCACCTTCTTCAACGCGGCGACAAAAGGGAATCATCAATTTCACGTTAGTCAGGCCCATTTCTTCACGCACACGTTTCATGGCCGCACATTCCAGTGCAAAGCCTTCGGCATAGGCGGGATGGGTGTAGCGGGCTGCACCCCGAAAGCCGATCATCGGGTTGTCTTCTTTCGGCTCAAAGTGCGCACCACCGAGCAGCGTGGCGTATTCGTTGGTTTTAAAATCTGACAGACGCACCACCACCGGCTTGGGCCAGAAGGCCGCGGCGATAGTACCGACGCCTTCAGATAGTCGGCGCACGAAATAGTCAGCACCATCGGTATAACCATGAATAAGCGTTTCCAATGCCTCGCGAGTGATGCGTTCGGTGACGCGCTCGGGATGTAACAGGGCCATGGGGTGAGCCTTGATG